>JAHFQF010000182.1 GCA_023266435.1 Legionellales bacterium
TCTTAGAGGATTGGTTAAATACCACCCCGCTACAAGCCGAAGTCAAAAATAAACTGCAAGAATGGTTCACACAAGGACTCCAATCTTGGGACATTTCTAGAGATGCACCGTATTTTGGTTTTAAAATTCCCGGTGAGCAAGACAAGTATTTCTATGTCTGGCTAGATGCGCCCATGGGATACATGGCTAGCTTTAAACATTTTTGTGAACAACAAGGTATCCAGGCCGTAGACGAGTTTTGGTCTGAAAAATCTAAGACCGAGCTCTATCATTTCATGGGTAAAGACATTATTTACTTTCATGGTTTGTTTTGGCCTGCTTTACTCAAAGGCAGCCAGCATCGCATGCCAACCAGCATTTTTGCGCACGGATTCTTGACCGTGAATGGCCAAAAAATGTCTAAATCTCGCGGCACTTTCGTCACAGCAGAGCAATATTTACAACATCTGGATCCAGAATGCTTGCGTTATTACTTCGCTGCTAAGTTAAGCGATGGGATTGATGACATTGATTTGAATTTTGAAGATTTCGTACAACGCGCAAACAGCGATCTAGTTGGAAAATACGTCAACATCGCCTCTAGAGTCGCAGGGTTTCTGAACAAACACTTTGACAATCAATTAAGTGATAGCCTCTACGACCCAGTGCTGTACACAACCTTTGTTGAAGAAGGCAACGCCATCGCAGCACTGTATGAAACTCGCCAGTATAATAAAGCCATGCGTGCTATCATGGCATTAGCCGACAAAGCCAATCAGTTCATTGATCAGCATAAACCTTGGTCATTAGTCAAAGAAACCAATCGCCATCCTGAAGTCCAAGCCATCTGCACCATGGGCATTAATTTATTTCACGTCTTAACAACGTACTTAGCACCCGTGTTACCGCAAATCACGACGCTGGCACAACAATTTTTACAGGTACCCGCCTTAACCTGGGATGAACAAAATACCATACAACCTTTATTAACCCATCGGATTGCTGCTTATGTGCCGCTACTCACGCGCCTCAATGAAGCAGACATTCCAAATTTAATGCCGGAAAAAACCATGACAAGTGAAGTACCTCCTGTAACAGCCACAGCTACCCCTACTCCTGCAGCCACCCCTGCAGAGCAGACTCACATTTCCATTGACGACTTCCTGAAAGTGGATTTGAGAGTTGCGCAGATCTTAGAAGCAGAAGATGTGCCCGAAGCTGGCAAGCTACTCAAATTAAAAGTGTCCCTAGGCACAGAGACTCGCCAAGTCTTTGCAGGCATCAAACAGTATTACACACCAGAACAATTGGTCGGAAAACTGGTTGTTATCGTGGCGAATTTAGCCCCTAGAAAAATGCGTTTTGGGGTGTCAGAAGGCATGATTTTATGTGCTTCCGAAGGCGACGTGGTACGCATCGTTGAACCGACCGCAGGTTCACAACCGGGTATGACGGTTAAATGACGAGCTGGCGAAAACAGCATTGTATAAAACCAAATTAGGCCACTTATGTAGGGGGCGCTCGCCTTATAATGTTTGCTGCGAGCACAGCGAATCAATCCAGGCTTCGGTTGCTGGATTGCCACGTCGGGAGTACCCTCCTTGCAATGACGGCCTTTTCGTAAAAGCAAAAGAGGCAGAGTATACATGACACATCCACAAGTCGTGGCTCATATCGATCCTTCGCGCTGCATTGGCTGCACATTTTGCTTGAAAGCCTGTCCAGTGGATGCAATCTTTGGTGCCGCTAAAAAGATGCACACCGTGATCGAGGACGGCTGTACAGGCTGTGAGCAATGTATAGCCAGTTGCCCGATGGATTGTATTGATTTAAAACCCGCGCCACTAGTACCCATCTCTGCCGAGCAAGAAAGCATTCGGACGGAGCAGAAACAACAACGTTTAAATCAAACCACACAAACAGTCAAACGCATCAGCTCAAATACGACCACCGTTTCTCTCACTGCAGCGGATCAAATGAGCGCTGCGTTACAAGCTGCGATTGCTCGAGGTAAGGCCAAAAGACAGGGTAATAAAGAAAGTACTTAGGCCAAAAATAGCTAGCGGGCCGGCACAGAGACCGGCCCCTACACTGATTTGTTAGAATGCGTATTTTAGGGATAAATCATGAACCAAAAAACTCGTCAGATTATCTTTGAGCGCTTTGAAAAACAAAACCCAAATCCCACCACCGAGCTAGTGTATACCAGTCACTTTGAATTACTAATCGCTGTGATTTTATCGGCACAAGCAACCGATGTGAGTGTCAATAAAGCCACTCAGCATTTATTTCCAGTTGCTAATACCCCTGAAAAAATCTTAGCCCTGGGTCAAGAAAAATTCAGTGCTTATATCAAATCTATCGGTCTATATCACAGTAAAGCCAGAAATATTTTGAAAACCTGTGAGATGCTCTTAGCAAAACACGATGGACAGGTGCCTAATACCCGTGAAGAATTAGAAGCCCTACCTGGTGTAGGTAGAAAAACAGCGAATGTTGTACTCAATACTGCGTTTGGACATGCAACCATGGCAGTCGATACACACATCTTTCGTGTTGCAAACCGCACAGGATTAGCACGCGGGAAAACACCACTGACGGTAGAGCAGGCGCTCATTAAAAATGTGCCGGAAGCCTATCAGCTGAAAGCACATCATTGGTTAATTTTACATGGAAGGTATACTTGTGTAGCACGAAAACCCAAGTGCCCTACTTGTTTAATTCGCGATCTCTGTGAGTCTCCGGATACAATGAAAGAGGCATTACGCTAAGCAAGACGAGGTCTTTTGGATGCCTCTTCCTGATTATTTGGCTCTGCTGGTACATCAACACCGTAAGCAACAGCAGGCCGTGGGATAAATACTACGTTTGGTGCAAACATCACGACTGCTGCTAACTCTTCTAATTCTGCTTCGCTGAAACCCTGTAAAAGATTTGCTTGAGCATTTCGTCGCTCCCTTCTCGCTGGCTTCAGTTGTTTTCCTTGTGGTAATTGCACATCTTCATTCATCATCGCTACGATTCCTTTATCACACAAATTAAAGTCGAGGTTTTTTGGATTCACGATCCTGATTTTCAGGCGCTTCTGCTGGCTGACGGCTTTGATCCACAGCCTGCCGATCGATCATCACCTCGTTTGGTCTCACTCTAGTTAACTCTTCTATTGCTTCTGGGCTCCAGTCTGCAAAAATGTTTACTTTAGCATCTCGTCGCCGCAATCCTGGTTGTGCCCTCTGCGGCTCTCCCTCGGCTTGTGATTGAGCTGAACGCATCATCATTAATTTCCCTATACAAAGCACAATAAATTGATTTTTATCAATAACATGCCAGGTAGTGGGTGTCAATCGTCAGAGTCGCGATATTGGGGTGAAAGATAAGGATCTTTAGCTAATTCAATAGTCACACGGCGATTTTTAGCGCGCCCATCTGCGGTCGCATTATCTCCGATAGGATCTCTAGAAGCCATGCCGCGTATGCGGATAATTTGAGAAGGCACCCCATGATAGACCAAATAATCTTTCACCGCCCAAACCCGTTTTAATGAAATCAATCGATTTTCAGCATAAGTGCCTAAATTGTCTGAAAAACCCTCTAATTGAACCATGGCAACCGGCTCTGTTTTGGCTTTGACATAGGCTACAACGTACTCTAACCAAGCTTGTCCTTCGGGTGACACTTCATAGCTATTCTCTTCAAAAAACACATGCGATTTTTGCAAATCTTTTAAAGAAACTGGTAATAATATAGCCAAGCAGCTAGAAAAATCATCATAAGCCTTTTGAAAACCTGCCGTTGAAATCATCACTCGATCTGTAGGACCACTGAATTGATGCGCTTTACCAAACTCAAAAGTTGTCATACGTCCTGCTTTGAGTACTTGTAATACCTGTTTAGATAACGCTTGATCCAGTACCACCCCACTCTTTCCGGATTGCATACTGACCTCGCCGAGCAACTCTCGTGGAGATGCACCATTTTTCACTAACCAAGCTGCAGGATCGCTGTAAATCTGTACTTTTCCAGGATATTGTAGGATTAAATCGGTTTTTAAAGACAAATTCTGAGGCTCTCCAGCCCGTTGCTGAACTTCCACCCAGCCATAATTTGGAATATGATGTTCTAACTTGCATTCAAACACACTGCTAGTCGTACGCCATTCTGGGTTGACCAGGGGCGTGCTATAATCACTGGCAAAGATTGCTGTTGAGCAAAAAAGCCAGCTAAAAAGCGTGTAGTTGAAAAATTTCACATACATATATTTTACCTAACTCGGCTACTGAACATAATATCGGCTGTTACTGAGGGAACTTAAATGCAACACCTTACCATCCCCAAACCGGATGATTGGCATACTCACTTGCGAGATGAAGCAGTCTTGGCTCAAACTGTGCCTGCTACAGCGTCAAACTTTGCCCGCGCATTAATTATGCCTAATCTCAAACGGCCTATTACTACGCTTTCTTTAGCTAAAGACTACAAAGCCCGCATCTAGAAGCGCGCCC
>JAHFQF010000020.1 GCA_023266435.1 Legionellales bacterium
TGGGATCCTTAATGCGTTACTTAAGCTCTACCTTCAAGGCGCTAGATTTAGTCGTCAATGAATTGAAACAAACCAAAGAAGCCCATGAAAATAGCAGCCACGCTACAATACAACATCTGATTAATGCCAATCAACAAGCACAAAAGCCTGTTGAAAGCATTTTAAATCAAGCACATTTATTGAGCCACACAGCACTCTCTGTTGAACAAACACGTTATGTAAAGAGCATATTAGATAACACCAAACAATTGTCTTGCTTAGTGTCTGGCACTTTAGATTCTTCAGAGCTGAATGCAGGCAAGGAAGTCGTACTCTCCAATCAAGACTTCTCTGTGATCAACATCGTGACACACGTTAAAAGTATTGTAAAACCGTTTGCTATGGATAAGCGTATTCGATTTTCCTTAGAATGCGATCCATTGTTACGAGAAAGTTACGTTGGAGATGAGCAACACATTGAGCAGGTATTGGTGAACATGATTTTAAACGCGTTGAAAGCAACGGATGCGGGAAAAGTCAGCTTAAAAATTGTTTGTTATCAACAACTAGAGCAAGCGGATATTTTACTCTTTTTAGTCTCAGACACAGGACCAGGCATCGCTACCAATCGCATTCCAGCATTGTTTGATTTAGGCGCTAGAAAAAATCAAACTCATACCCATGGCCTAGGATTAGCCACAGGGAAACAACTCATCGAAAAGATGCATGGAGAAATAGGTGTCTATAGTCTTGAAGGCAAAGGTAGCACATTTTGGTTTACCGTAAAATTGTCAAAAACAATGAAACCAAAATCAGAAGAAAATACCATAGAAATTGATATCCCTCATAATTCTGCTAATATTTTAATTGTCGAAGACAACATTGTGAATCAAAAGACTTTATATCACTTACTACAACAACATCATCATGAGTGTGATATTGCAAAAAATGGTGTAGAAGCTTTAGAGAAAATAAAAAATAAAAAATACGACCTTGTACTCATGGATCTACATATGCCTGAGATGGATGGTCTTACTGCAACCATCAAAATCTTTGAGGAATATAAAAAAGACGCACCCACTATCATCGCCTTATCTGCAGACAATAGTCCACAAGATTATGCAAAATGTATTCAGCATGGGATGTTTACTTTATTTGGAAAACCGATTCCGCAGAAAAAACTCTTGCAAACTATCCAAGCTTTGTTAGAAAAGCCTTAAAGTGACAGTGTACTTTCTAGCACTTGTAAATCAGGAATCAATAGGGATTCTTCGGCAATGCACACTGCGATGCAATTTGGAATCTGCTGATCTGTTTCTACATTCAAGTCCCCGTGTTCGACTCGAATCACTTTAGGCAGCGCGGTTAATCCTATAGCCCAAAAAGAAGGCTCTGTGGCCGATACAGCGTTAAGTCGATGTAAGACTGCAGTGTGTTGAAATTGTCTTTCTTGATCTGCTTGTGCTAATAAACGCTCCATGGAGGTAAAAGGAATGGAAATGTCCCTCCAAGTGCAAGTGTTTTGCGCACTAGTATTAGGTTGGCTATAGATTTCAGCAATCGCCACACTGGGTAATAAAAAAGCATGTGTACTGGTAGACAATATCATGCAATGTAATGCATCTGATTTATCTTGTAATCGAGAAACATAGCGCTTGATCATCTACGCGTCCTCAGTATGTAAAAAATATTCGATTGTCTGAATTAAGCGCTCTGGATCATAGGGTTTACCCATGAACTGATCAGCGCCTAAGGAAAAGGCTTGTTCGCGATGTTTTTCAGTATCTCTAGAGGTGATCATGATAACTGGGATTTTTGCAAGCGCAGAATTTTCGCGCATCGCAGCCAGCACTTCATACCCATCCATGTTAGGCATTTCTAAATCTAATAACACTAAATTAGGTGGGTTTTCTATCATTGCAACTAAAGCCTCTTTACCATCTTTGGCCATCATCACAGCATAATGATGACTTAACAACAATGTCTCTGTGGACTTACGTACCGTCAAAGAATCATCTACCACCAAAATGGTACTCTGTGTCTGATCAATGGTTTGCGCACGTAAGCGCTCTACGGGGCGGTGCAATCCTAAGACCTTATCTACAAAAGCTCGAGTTTCTAAGATGAGAATAATCCTGCCATCAGGCAATAAGGTTGCTCCACTGATCTCATTGATTGCTTTTAATTGTAGGCCAGCAGATTTAATCACAATTTCCTTAGCACCAATCAAATAATCCACCGCCAATGCAACAGGGGTTGCGCTTCTTAACAAAATGACTGGTACTTCAGATAAGAATTGTGGGGTGCGTTCATCTTCATCATACGCAAGCAGTTCACCCAGATAACGCAATCTATAAGACTTGTCTCCGTACTCCAGCGTTTTATGATAATCTTTGCGATACTCTTCAAAAGTCTCTAAGGGTACGCGTATGATCCCCTCAATGTTGGTTAAGGGCACGCCATAGCACGCCTGTTTAACACCAAATAGCAAGGCTCTGTTCATCGAGCGTGTAAAAGGCAAGCGAATTTTAAAAGTAGTACCTTGGCCAAGCACAGAGGTAATTTCAAAACTACCACCTAGTTGTGTGATCTCACTGTGGACCACGTCCATCCCCACACCCCGACCGGAGATTTCACTCACTTTGTCTGCTGTACTAAATCCAGGTTGTAGAATCATCTGAAAAAGCTCTTGATCACTGGGTGTATCTTCCAAGGTGATCATATTTTTCTCAAGGGCTTTTTGATGGATGGCTTTTGTATTAATACCCCCACCATCATCAGATAGTGTTAAATTAAAATCCCCGCCAACATGTGAAACCAATAATCGAATGGTGCCCATCGGATCTTTATTGGCCTGTTGTCTTTTTTCGGGAGTTTCAATTCCATGATCCATCGCATTCCGTAACATATGCTCTAAAGCAGGGGTCATATGCTCTAATACACGTCTATCAATATCCCCTGTTGCTTGGGTGGTATCAAAACGTATCTGTTTTTTAAGCTCAGTAGAAACCTGCCGTACAATGCGCTCTAGCCTTGGCACAACCGTTTTAAAATCTACTAACTGAGTGCGATTTAAGCCTGCTTGTAATTCTTTCGTGACACGCTGTTGATCCAGCAGTAAATTTTCTGCATTTTCAATCGAGCTTGTCATGCTGTCTTGAAAGCGTGAAATTTGCTCTGCTGTTTCCTGCATCGTATGTGTCAAACGGACCAATGGCGTATCATAATCTTTTTCTAATGCATCAAATTCGCTGGTTTTACTGTAGGCAGCTCTTTGCTGATTTGCACTAATTTGCATTTCATCTTGCATGAGTCGCAATTGCAATTGCAGTTGCTCAATGCCCTGGATCACCCCATTGACATAGTCACCCATGTCTGTGAGCTCTTTTTCAAGTTGTGAACGTGAAACGTTTGCCACAGTTGCCAATTGGGTGAATTTATCAATCTCTTGGGCTTTAATGCGGATGACTTCGCCTGTGCTCTTATTGGCAGTAGATGCGGGTGTTTGTGTTGCCACAGCGGGTTGATCATCCGGCATACTGGCTGGCGGCACTGATTCGCTTGTTTTAGGCGCGATATCTGGCACTTGACTAACAGGAGGCGCGACAACAGTCTGTACGGCTTCCAAAGGTTGGGGGGCAGACTCAGAAGCGTTTGGTTGCCAGCTATCGATTAACACCTGATCGAGTGTGAGTACTTCTTGTTTCTTAAATTGCTCAAGTAGCTGCGCAATGTGATCGATGCCTACCTGCACAGCATTAAAAAAAGCTTCATCAGGTGTTTGATTGTTTTCATACAATGTGACGATGAAAGTTTCTAAAGCATGCACCAAGTGACTGATAGGTGCAGCACCCACTGTTCTAGCACAGCCTTTTAAGGTATGGAGATCTCTTTTTAAACTTTGGGCAGGCGCATTGTCTGTTGGTACATCATGCCATTGCTGGGTGGCTTCTTGAATCATCTCAATTAATTCTTGAGATTCCTCTTCAAAAATAGCCAACAACTCGGGATCTAGGTCTGTGGATTTTTCAGCAACAGCTGGCACTACTGGCTCAGGCGTGACTGATGTTGTCTCTACCGGTAAAGCAGTCTCAGTCGTGGCAGAGGGCTCCTCTTGTGTTTCTACAGTATTCGGCGCATGAGACTCTACTAAGATTTGTTCAACCAGCTGTTTATTCAGAGTCATTAATTCACTCTGATAAGGCACAAACCAATGACTGCAATCTCTATGTGCTAAGACAGATTGTTCCAGTACCCAGTCAAGTGCACAGATACTCTGTGCAAAGGATTCGCCCCATGATGCTGATAATGGATCATTGGCTGTGCACTTGTCTAAAATGCTTTTAATACTATTGACGCTGATAATTAAGATAGGTAGACCCAATTTTTTAACAATGGGTTGTAACTTAAGTAGCGGGGTCATTAAAGAATGTAAATCACAGGCTAATAGCGTTTGAGGATCCAACGAAGCCATTTCTGCAAACATCGTGTGCGCATATTGATAGGCCTCTTTCCAAACAGCTCTGTCTGATTGCTGAATGATCATTTCACACCAAGTGAAGGTGTTCTGTAATGCCTCCAATAGTGGCGGCCATGCTAAGGGTGCTGGAGCATTTTTCTGAGCCAAGGCTTCACTACACTTGAAGAAATTTTTCATGACCGCTGTGTCTAAGCCTGGCACACCTTGCTGAAAAATTTTCGACAGTGCTTCCAACCAAGCTATCAAGCACGTTAAAAGATCTGGTTGAACAGCATTCTTATCCAAAGCATTAAAACAAAGAGACCAGTGTTTCAACAATGCATTCAGAGGAAGACAGTCTACTAGGGTAAAAAAGTGCTCTAAGATCTGCAAAGTGCCACTCATTTGCTTATGAGCCACTTTGTCAATTTGTTGGGTATCCTGAATGGTAATTAAGTCATCCAACAGCAGTTGCAGACCATTGTCTAAATTTTTCTGGCACCAAAGAATACTGACGTCCAAAGGTTAAGCCTCACTTTTCACTTTGTTGGGAAGCTTGAATCCATCCACAGAATGCTCCAATGCTTGAGCCAGCTCTGATAATTCACCGATAGATCCTGCTGTTGCCGTGGTACCGGATGCCGTTTGTGTTGTAATCTCTTGGATAACATTCATTGTTTTAGACACTTTTGCGGAAGTCTCTGCCTGCACACGCGCCGCTTTAAAAATGTTTTGAATATACTCAGATAATGTATGAGATACTGTCTCGATATTTTCTAATGCTTCTCCCGCATTGTGTGCATGTCGTGCACCTTCTACCACTTCGGTCGTAGTTTGCTCCATGGAGGTGACTGTATCGTGTGTATCCGTTTGAATCACCTTCACAATGGACTCAATTTGTTTCGTTGCTTCCGAGGATTTCTCCGCTAAACGTTGCACTTCATCGGCCACAACGGCAAAGCCTCTACCCGCATCCCCAGCCATTGCAGCTTGAATCGCAGCGTTCAAAGCCAGAATATTCGTTTGCTCTGCAATGTCTTTAATTAAGGAAATGATATGGCCTATCTCTTGTGAGCTTTCGCCTAAACGTTTAATCTGCTTTGATGTTTGCTGAATCTGCATACGGATGCGTTCCATGCCCTCCATGGTTGTTCGCACAACCTCGGCCCCTTTGCCAGCAATTTGCACAGACTTTTCTGCAACTTGAGCAGATTGTTCAGCATGTTTAGAAACATCATCAATAGAAAGTGCAATGGCGTTAATCGCCACCGATGCATCTACAATTGCTCTGGCTTGATTTGAAGAAGCATCCGCAACACTCTGTGCGGTTTGTTGGGCGGTCTGTGCAGAAACGGTCACGTCTTTTGCTGTTTTATTAATGGTTGCAACCAGTTTACGCAACGCTTCAATGGCATAATTCACAGACTCAGCAATTGCGCCAGTCAGGTCATCTCCTACTGTGGCCTGAATCGTCAGATCACCTTCCGCTAACGTTGCGATTTCATCTAATAGACGCCATACTGCAGAGCGATTTGCTTTATGTTGCCCAACTGTTTTGCTATACGCCAGAGAAGCGTACCGATGGTAAAGCAGTAAAGCGCATGCAAACAGCATCAAGCTGCTGAGCAAACATAACATCCGGACACTAGCACCTAATAAAAAAGAAGGGCGAAACTCTAACCCTTTTGCGATGACCTGCGTTAATAATTCACTGACTGCCATGCTGTCGCTGTTCAACAGCTGGATATTACTTTCAGCTTTCTTTAAAGCAGGGTAATTATTTGCTATCTGGGTAATGAGATTGGCAGTGCCTTTGTATTCTTTTTGTAACTCACTCAAGATAGTTTGAATTTTAGGGTGAGGGATAGGGCTAATGCCTAACTCTTGATTACCACCTTGTAGCCCTGATAACACTTTCATGAACAATTGATTATCGTCAGACAATGCACTCATCGTCTGTGGTAAAAAAGTATCTGATTGTTTCATCTTAGCAAGTGTGCTGAGCATTCTTTCAGCCAACCATGATTGTCGTACAACCACAGCAATACTGCTAGGCGACTCCGTAGTTTGCAAGAGAATACTACCAATATCTTCTAAGGCCATTTGCGCTTTAGGCAACCGCGCCTCTAGCTCTTGGATATTATTTTGATAAGCAAGTAAAATGCCCTGCTGCTGACTTAAGCCATCAATTGCTAAACTGACTGTAGCCCACTTTTGCGCCAACTGACCTGAGCTGATTTCTCGATAGAAACTGCCAACTCCCCAAGGCTTACCCTGTTGTGGATTTTCTAACAGCACTAATGAGTTCTTAAAAGACTGATGCTGGGCCACTAAGATTTCTAAATCATCTGCCTGCACAGGCCAGAGTCGATTAGAGGTTTTCAAAATAGTGGTGATGTGCGTTTGCAAAGAGTCTAAAGTTTTTAACTGACTGGATTGGTAAGATTGCACGCGTTGGTTTTGCCACGTCAATATTAACGTGACCAACATGACCACAATGCCAATAGCAATACATCCCGTTAAGCGTTGCTTCTGTTCGGGCGTCAGCACGACCTCTTTGTCTTTATAAGCTTTTTGCCTAACCTCCATACGACACCCTTTCCTTAATCAGCAAACGCTGGCTCCAACGCTGTCTCATAGAAATGTTCCATCGCCAGCACTTTGGCAAGATTAAACACATACCATTGCGTATCTTCCTCATTGAAACAACCTTCTACAAAAGGTAGTAATTGAGGGACCCCGGAATAATTCTCGATGGCTTTAGGCAAACTTGAAAACCGCTTTAATCCAAAAACCTGACTTACGAGCAAACCAAACAACTCTTCTTTCTGTTTAATCACCAGCACCTTACCCTGCTTCTTAGGCAGCGCCTGCGACGCATCCAACAAAGTAGTCATGTCTGTTACTGGTAAAATATCGCCACGCAAATTGGCCACCCCTTTCAACCAACGTTTGGCTTGCGGAATGGCTGTCATCTGGGGGTAATGTAACACTTCACCGATCGCTTCAAGCGGCGCAACCATGCGACAGTTAAGCAATTCAAAACCTATCCCCACCCAACGAGCAGGCACATCCTGACGAGGTAATTTCTTTGCTGTTTGACGCGCAATCTGCTCAATGTGCTTGAGCAACTCAAATGGATCCCGAATTCCTTGGGTCATATTCATCCCTGATTACTTGTCTTTCAATAGTGTTTTGAGCATCTTTAAGGGTTGGCCTGGAGACATAAGCTCTTTAAACCCCAACCAACGCGCCCTGAGTTCCAACATAGGCGTCTGCTTTTCTACAAACAGAAAACAAGTTTCCAAAGCACGCGCTTGCTGTTTAAGTAAATAACCAAATTGCCATGGATCAGGTGAGCTCATTAATCCATCTAGCACGATAACCTTGGGCTGCACCCTACTCAAAAAAGAAATAGCACCTATCCCATTAGGCGCCATACGGCAAAAAGACTGCCCTAAGAACGCTTCAAAATGGTGATAAAACACATCACTTTCCCCTACGAGTAACAACGTAGGCACCTTATCGCTAGCCAAAACTATCCCTTGTATCTATGCGCATTTGTTTAAATCATACCATGCAAGCCTTCGAAAAGGAAAAGCTGCGCAGAAGCACAATGCCAGGCGTCTGCGCTCTTTTTGCACCTCACCCAAAAATTTGAGCCACCTTCTTAAGTGGTATACAATAAAGCTGAGCTACTGGTCTGAAGTTTTACTGACTCACTTGGCTTGCATGGCTAGGGATTGAGGCCTCAGCAACCAAACTCAAAGGGTTGCTATTTGATAAAGGGATCAAGCCTAACATTAAGCACAAAGAGTGGAGGTGTTGCCATGGCAAAATTTACATCGATCAAAGATCACTTTTTAATCGCCACTCTTGGCTTAGATGATCCTTTCTTTTCTAACAGCCTCGTGTATTTATGTGAGCATACACCTGAGGGAGCCATGGGACTTATCATCAATCACCCCTCCAAGCTATCCTTTGATGAGGTGTTTAATAATTGCGGCATTGATTTGGCCGATAGTTTTTCAGTCCATGATCCAGTCTATGAGGGCGGCCCAGTGCAAAAGCAACGTGGATTTGTGCTACACAACTCTACTCATAAACGCTGGCAAGCGTCGGCATCTCTTAGCCAGAACTTACAAATTACGGTGTCCAAAGACATTCTCATTGCCATTGCTAAAAATCGTGGCCCTTCTTCTGTGCTCATGGCACTGGGTTATGCTGCATGGGAACCCGGTCAGCTTGAGCAAGAACTTCAGGAAAACATCTGGTTATGCTCCCCCGCCAACTCTGAAATTTTATTTGAGATCCCTCCAGAGCATCGTTTGGAAACAGCAGCCAAATCGATTGGAGTGAATTTCACCCATTACTCGCTAGAAAGTGGACACGCATAAAGTGTCAAAAGTCATTACGGCCATGGGCTTTGATTTTGGTCAGAAAAATATTGGCTTAGCGTATGGGCAAAGTCTTACCCAAACTGCAGAGCCCATTGGGGTGTTAAAAGCACAACAAGGCATTCCTTATTGGCCAGAACTAGATAAGTTCATTCAACAATGGGCTCCCCACTGTCTAGTCGTAGGATTGCCTTTAGATAAAGAAAAAAATATTGGAGACAGCGCTCAGGCCGCCAAGCAATTTTCAGAAACCCTTGCGAAGCGCTATCAATTACCCACCCACACCATTGACGAAAGCTACACCAGTGTTGAGGCTATTTATTCCTATGCGCCAGCCAAGAAAGCGCGTGCGCAAAAACGCCCGATGGATGGCTTCGCTGCAAAGATTATTTTAGAATCCTGGTTTGGCACGTTAAGCTGAATAAGCAAAACACTCCCAAGGACTCTAATAGCATTTTTAGCATATACCCGAGATACTTCAAAATGCGTCGTTTATAGCAAAGCGAATTTAACCAGATGAAGTTTTCCGCACCAAGGAATAGTCTACTACTATTGCGAGGTGAGGAGGGCTGCAGAGGGCTAAATTCGAGTAGCTAGAAACAGGTATTCTGGAGTTTCTTGGGCATAAAACTAAGGGAGAGTATACAAGTCTGCCAAAGCCCATTACAATGTTAGGAACATTTCTTTGAGTGATTCCGGACAAAATGTCTTACAAGTCTGACTTAATACAGCCGACCATCTGCCCTCAATTGAATAAAAATGGCCAATTAGCGCATTTTTTAACCATTAAAGATCTGCCTAAACAGATTTTATTAGATATTTTAAATCAAGCAGAAGCTTTGTTTGACCCCAAAACAGGCATGGTATTAGATTCTCCGAGCTTGGCTGGGACCACTGTCGCCAATTTATTTTTTGAAGCCTCTACACGTACGCGCTCTACCTTTGAGCTTGCCGCCAAAAAATTGTCGGCCAATATTTTAAATCTCAACATTCAAAGCTCGTCTGTCAGTAAAGGCGAGTCCCTGTTAGATACCGTCTATAACTTAGAAGCCATGCACTGCGGGCTCTTTGTGGTCCGTCATGGCACCTCAGGCGCAGCGCAATTCGTTGCTGAAAATGTACGCGCACCCGTTGGTGTGATTAACGCAGGTGATGGACGTCATGCGCATCCTACCCAAGCCATGTTAGATATGTATACCATTCGCAAACATCGTGGTGCCAATTTTAGTCAATTTTGTGTGGCCATCGTGGGCGATGTATTACACTCACGTGTTGCACGCTCTCAGATTCACGCACTGCGCACTTTAGGCGCAGGTGAAATTCGATTAATTGGCCCTAAAACACTACTCCCTTCCCATACAGAGAGTCTAGGTGTAGAAGTCTTTCATGACATGAAGCGTGGCTTACAAGGGGCGGATATTATTATTGTTCTACGACTGCAATTAGAGCGCATGCAAGGCGCTCGATTACCCACTGGGGATGCATTTTATGACTGCTATGGATTGACTCAAGAGTCACTAATGCATGCAAAAGACAATGCATTGATTATTCACCCTGGCCCAATTAATCGTGGCGTTGAAATTCAATCTGAAATTGCAGACTCCCCACAAGCCGTGATTTTAGATCAAGTAACCAACGGGATTGCAGTGCGCATGGCAATTCTTAAGATGGTTGCACAAACTCATAAACAAGTATAAGGAGCAAATCGGTGAGCTATACCTTAACGGGCGGCAGACTGTTTTGCCCAAAGACCAATAGAAATGACATCGCAGACATTCATCTTGAGCAGGGAAAAATCCTGGCTATTGGTCCTGCACCAATACAGTTTAAACCTGAAAAAACCTTATCTTTAAATGGACAATATGTCTTTCCAGGGTTGGTCGATCTGTGTGCACGGTTTCGCGAACCTGGACAATTACAAAAAGGCTCTCTGGCAAGCGAGTCTAAAGCAGCAGTGGCTAATGGCATCACCACAGTTTGTATTCCTCCAGATACCAATCCCTCGATTGACTCACCAGAGATGGCTGAAAAAATTATTGATAAGGCCAAGAAATTAAAAAATTGTCGCATTTTCCCTATAGGTGCCTTAACCACAGGCCTAGGCTGTACTCAAATTACCGATTTGGTTGCGCTTAAAGAAGCCGGCTGTATTGCATTCAGTAATGCCAATCAAGCCATTATTGATCTCTCTATTTTACGACACTGCTATGATTTTGCAGCGAGCTTTGATTATCAAATCATCATTTATCCTGAAAACGCGTTTTTAAGCCGACAAGGTGTTGCGCATGAGGGTAGCGTAGCAGCTATCTTGGGATTACCTGGTATTCCTGAAGCCGCAGAAACGTCTGCCATTGCAGAGCATTTATTGCTGATCGAAGCCACGGGGGTTAAAGCGCATTTCAGTGGCATCAGTACAGCAAAAGGTGTAGAGATGATCGGTGTTGCTCAAGCTAGTGGACTACCCGTTACATTAGACGTCCCCATGCATCATTTATTATTAAATGAACAAGACTTGATGGATTTCAATCGCAGTTGCTACTTAAAACCACCTTTGCGCACACAAGTCGATCAGTTACGGCTGATTGAGGCAGCACAGAGCGGACATATTCAAGCTTTAAGTAGTTTCCACCAGCCTCATGAAAAAACAGCCCTACTCGCACCATTTGGAGAGGCTGCATCGGGTTTATCAGCACTCGATACTTTTTTTCGTTTAGGCTTTTACTTAGTGCAGCAGAAAAAACTCTCGCTAGAGCAGCTCATTTTATTGACCAGCACACGTCCTGCGCAAATCATGGGTCTGCCTACACTAGGAAGTTTAGCGATCGGTAGCGCAGCGGATTTATTTGTCTTTGATCCGACACAACAAACACCTGTTACCCCTCAACACTGGGTCAGTCAAGGTAAAAATTCACCTTTCATGGGATGTATATTACCCGGTAAAGTGACAGCTTGCTTTGTTGAAGGGCGGCTGGCCTTTTCATAGCCTATTCGGCAGCCGGATTAGGCGTTTGTGAGGCGTACATAAAATAATCAGAATCATAACGACGTCGATCAATTGATTTCGCTCGTACTTGCGCAGGTAATGTTTCACGAATCAATTGATCAATAGACAGCGCTTTGGGATTATGCTCCCAAGGTCGGCGCGCCACAAGGCGATCATTCAGCCAGTAATCAGGCCAATCATCTGTTGTTTCAATAAATTCTCTGGCAAATTCATCACTAAACTCCATAAAACCTTCCATCACAACATCTATATACGACTGAGTGACTGGCTCTGCCAAAGTTGCTATACCTCGGAATTCTGGTTTAGTGACATAAATCCAAGCCTTCCCTTGCTTTGGCAATTGTGCCCAACAAAGCGAAGTAATGTATTGCCAAGGAACTTCTACTCGATCGTAAGAGCGCTCTCGATTATCCCAAACGGCCAAATCGGCCTCTTTGACAGCATATAAGACGCCATTGATAGTCTTTCCTTGCGCTTTTTCAACACTGATTAAACCTAATGTTGTCATCATACCTGGAATTAGCGTGTTCCAAGTTCGACGATATCCAAAATCTGCAGCGACGCGCACAGGGACAACAAAGATATCACGCTCTAAACTACGCATACGAGAGTTTTTATTGACAAGCGATCCGTATCCAATCAAAAAATTTTTTGGAATCTCCTGGGGATGAGGGAATTTAGGGCCATCGGAAAACGCCAATAATGGTAGGAAGCAGAGTAACAAAATTATTCGTGTTATCCTCATAGAAGTGTTTTTTCCATTAGTATTGCCTGCAATACTTTTGAGAGAGTTGCTATCATGAGATCTATTTTAAGCCATGCTATCCTATTTTGCATGAGTTTATTTATTGTTTTCCCTGAGGTGGCATTGTTCGAATTGGAGCATGCATTAAGCAAATGTCCTGTTGAGAAAAAGTCTGTAATTTATTGGCCACAAATTGCTCAATGAGGTGCTGCTCGCTTGGCTCTAAGTGCTGTTTCAGTAAGCCTAAGGATGTGTTGCCATGCATGTCTGCTTGCTCGGGGTTTAAACCTAGACTTAATAAAAACCCAAAAATTGGTAAAATATCAGACAATTGGGTGAGATAGAGTGATACAAGGTGCAAGACTGTCATACCGTCTCTATTACATAACTGCGCATTTGCGCCATAGCGGATTAACCACTTGATATGTTGTAGATGACCATGTGCAGCAGCAATGTGTAAGGGCGTATTGCCGCGTCTTGTTTTTGCATTAATATCCGCACCTTGGTTAATTAATAAATGGACTACATTGGTATTAATCCAAGTACAAGCACGATGCAACGGGGTTTCACCAAAGAGATTCACAGCGTTGGGATCAGCGCTGTGATTTAATAGTTTTTCTACGACTGTGGATTGCAGGCATTTTTCTACACAATGTAACGGTGTATCTCCCACATCATTTTGCACGTCTGTTTTTGCGCCTAAATTTAATAGCGCGATCACAACTCCCAGATGACCTAAGCGCACAGCCAAATGCAAAGCGGTATCTCCGTTGCTGTTGGTTGCTTGAATATCTGCACCGTGTTCAATTAACTTTGAAACAATTGCAAGATGACCATATTGGGCTGCGACGTGTAAAGCCGTATCGCCTACGTTATCTGTGTGATTCACGTCTACGGCATCTTCTAAACATTTAGCCAAACCCGGTACATTGCCATTTTTTGCAGCAAGGACTAAGCGCGACACTAAGAGGCGCATGCTGTTGGGCTGAAAGGCCGGTGTGAGGCAATTATCAGACATGGTTACTTGATACCACCAGGGAATAAGGAAGTATGATAACAAAAAAATATAACCTTGTCCATTTTGCACTATAGTGTAACTACGCGCGATGCAAACCCCCGCTCAGATTCAAGTAAACATTTCTTTATTTTGGGCTTTATCATGCGCAGCTTGTACAGAAATCACCTCTTGATCAACCAATCGCTGTAAACACTGATCCAAGGTTTGCATACCCTGCCCTTGGCCAGTTTGAATGGAAGAGTACATTTGCGCTATTTTATTTTCACGAATTAAATTACGAATCGCAGGCGTACACATCATAATTTCATGCGCAGCCACACGTCCACCCCCTTTCTTTTTTAACAAGGTCTGTGAAATCACCGCACGCAAGGATTCTGATAACATGGAGCGTACCATTTCTTTTTCTGCAGCAGGAAAAACATCGACAACACGATCGATGGTTTTAGCAGCAGACGTGGTATGTAATGTACCAAAGACCAAATGGCCTGTTTCTGCAGCAGTCAGAGCCAGCCGGATGGTTTCCAAATCACGCATTTCCCCAACTAAGATGACATCCGGATCTTCACGCAAAGCGGAGCGCAAGGCCTCACTGAAACCCAACGTATCTCGATGTACCTCACGTTGATTGACTAAGCATTTTTTACTTTCATGCACAAACTCAATTGGATCTTCAATTGTTAAGATATGACCATGTTCATTTTCATTAATATAATTTACCATCGCAGCAAGGGTCGTGCTTTTACCCGAGCCAGTAGGCCCTGTTACCAGTACAATGCCACGGGGATTTTTAGAGATGTCTTTGAATATGGAGGGGGCTTGTAATTGATCCAAACTCAGCACTTCGGATGGAATGCTTCTGAATACAGCACCCATACCACGGTTTTGATTAAAGACATTCACACGAAAGCGGGCGACACCTTTTAAATCAAATGAAAAATCTGCCTCTAAAAACTCCTCATACATACGCCGCTGTTTGTCAGTCATAATACTATAAACTAAGTCTTGTACAGATTTGTTATCTAGGGCGGGCACGTCAATTCGACGAATATCGCCATCCACGCGGATCATAGGAGGCAATTCAGCTGAGAGATGCAGATCTGAGGCATTCTGTTTTACTGCAAAAACTAAAAGTTCTTTAATGTCCATTTGGGAAATCCTGTGTTCGTCTTATAATGCAAGTTTAATGCATTATTGGAAGAAGTGGGATGACAATCACTCTGACTCAGCAATATACCCATCTCGTAGATGAGATTCGCCAATTAGAGCACACCGCAAATCGTGCTCCAGGCAGTGTTTCCCTTTTGGCAGTGAGCAAAAAACAACCCTTAGAAAAAATTGTATCCTTAGTGAAGTTAGGGCAAGAGCATTTTGGAGAAAATCAAGTTCAAGAAGCTCTACCAAAAATACAAGCGCTGAATTCCTATGCATTAACTTGGCATTTTATTGGTGCAATCCAATCCAACAAAACCCGAGCGATTGCTGAAAATTTTGCTTGGGTACACAGTGTGTGTAAAGCGGACATTTTCAGTCGATTAGCCAAACAACGCCCCCCGCATTTACCACCCCTACAAGTCTGTATTCAAGCCAATTTAAGCCAAGAGCCACAGAAACAAGGCGTTCCCATACAAGACATCCCCCAGTTTGTAGACAGCTTACCCCAATACCCCACTTTAAAGATCCGTGGCTTCATGGGTATGACCAGTCAAACCTCTGATCCCGAAGAACAATTTGCACAATTCAATGCTTTACGAGAAGCTTTTGATGTCATTAGATCAAAAGGGTATGATCTGGACACTTTGTCTATGGGAATGACAGGTGATTATCCCGCTGCAATCTTAGCTGGTGCGACCTGGATACGCTTGGGCAGCTCACTGTTTGGAGAGCGAACTTAACTATGTTAAACACAAAGATTGCTTTTATTGGCGCAGGCAACATGGCTGGCAGCCTCTTAGGAGGACTCATCCAAAAAGGACATGCTGCCGACCATTTGTGGGCAAGCTGTCCCGATGCGGCACATTTGGTTCAACTGCAACAGCAATATCCTAAGCTGCAGACCACAACCTCTAATCAAGCAGCTTGCGCAGCCGCCTCTGTCGTTGTTTTAGCAGTCAAACCTCAGATCCTAAAAAGTGTCTGTCAGGAGATTGCAACGACTATTCAACAGACGAAACCGCTGATCCTGAGTGTCGCAGCCGGTATCCAAACAACGCAGATTCAACAATGGTTAAACTATTCAGGTGAGATCATACGAGCCATGCCCAATACCCCCGCACTCGTTGGTGCAGGTGCCACTGGATTATTTGCCACACCTCAATGCAGCACACACAGCAAAGCATTAGCCGAAGCACTCTTACAGGCTTGTGGTATCACCGTCTGGATCACGGAAGAGGCACACATGGATCTGGTGACGGCACTCTCTGGATCCGGGCCTGCGTATTTCTTTTTGATGGTTGAAAATCTGATTAAAGCCGCTACGCACTTAGGATTACCAACAGACACCGCTACGATTCTGGCTAATCAAACTGCGCTCGGTAGCGCGCGCTTACTGCTAGAAACACAAACCGATGCTCAAACGCTACGCAAACAAGTAACCTCACCGAACGGGACTACTGAAAAAGGCATTCAAGCATTAGAACAAAATGGGTTTCCTCATGCCATAGAAGCAGCCATTACTGCAGCTTTCGCACGTGGACAACAATTATCTAAAACATTTGACTAGAGAGGAATACGTCATGGGGTTTTTAGCTGCAATTCAATGGCTCATCGTCACCTTATTGTCGATGTATATTTTAATCGTATTATTGCGCTTTACTTTACAATTACAGCGCATTTCTTTTTTTAATCCACTGGGCCAACTAGCCTTAGCTCTGACCAATCAACCTTTGCAATATATACGCAAGTTTGTCCCTATTTATAAAGGTATTGATTGGTCTAGTTTTGTTTTTGCGTATCTGTTATCACTTGTCATGGCTGGTGTACAATTTCATTTTGCAATGAACTTGCTGACTTGGCTGCTCATCAGTCTTAATCAGTGTCTTGGTATTTGGCTAAACGTTTATTTTTACGCCATGATGGGGCTTGTGATCTTTAGCTGGATTTCTCCAGGCCATCCGCTGGGTGCTACGTTTTCTCAAATGGTTCAACCCATCTTGCGTCCGTTTCAACGCTTGATACCTTCCATCAGCGGCATCGATTTGTCCCCCATTTTCGGTATTTTAGCTTTGAAGTTTGTAGAGCTGTTTATTTTGAATCAATTTACTGCATTTTTGCTGGTGCAGGTAAATTAAAATGACTATTAACACACTCATGATCGCTTCCAGTAATGCTGGCAAGCTAAAAGAACTGTGTCAATTGCTCTCTCCACTTGGCTTAGAGGTTTTATCACCCGCAAATTTTCCAAATCTAGACGCAGACGTAGAGGAAACAGGGCTGACTTTTATAGAAAATGCACTGATTAAAGCACGTCATTTGGCCAGACAATGTGATCATCCCTGCTTGGGAGATGATTCTGGTCTTTGCATTCCGGCTCTACAGGGTAGACCTGGTATCTTTTCTGCACGCTATGCTGGATCACACACTGCCTATGCGGAAAAAATGAGCCGCTTATTGGCAGAGCTCGAAGCCATGCCACAAGCCTCTAGACAGGCTTATTTTTATTGCGCCTTGGTTTTGGTGATGCACTCTAACGATCCCACTCCTATCATTGCTCTGGGTCGCTGGGATGGTGAGATTGCGCACGCACCTAAAGGCACGCAGGGTTTCGGTTATGATCCCATCTTTTATCTACCTGAGTTAGCTTTAACCTCTGCAGAGCTCGCCGCCGAACAAAAAAATACGCTCAGTCATCGAGCGCAAGCGCTTAAAAACTTAGTGAATCAACTCCGCTGAATGAGTCGCTAAATATACTCAGACCATCCGAGTTCGGAGTTTTGAGTAAAGCAAGATGGCAGTCCGTCTAGGCAGGACGGGGATCTATTTTGAGACCAATTGGCGCAGGGATGCGCCATTTGCAGCCATGGATGGCGCTGTCGAAAAATAGATCCCTGG
>JAHFQF010000021.1 GCA_023266435.1 Legionellales bacterium
TGGGTTTTTAGAAACGCCTTATCGTAAAGTCGACAATTGTAAAATTACCGATAAAATTGTCTTCCTATCTGCAATTGAAGAAGGCCAATATGTCATTGCGCAGGCGAATGCGACAATGGACAGCACAGGTCATTTGATAGATGATTTGGTGCCTTGCCGATTCAAAAACGAATCAACATTTACTACCATAGACAAAGTCCAATTCATGGACGTGTCACCAAAACAAATCGTTTCCGTTGCTGCTTCTTTGATTCCGTTCTTAGAGCACGATGACGCGAACCGTGCCTTGATGGGATCCAATATGCAGCGTCAAGCTGTGCCTACACTGAGAGCAGAAAAACCGCTCGTAGGTACTGGAATGGAGCGCATGGTTGCAACTGACTCTGGGGTGGCGGTATTGGCCCGTCGTGGCGGTATTGTGGACTCTGTGGACGCTGCAAGAATCGTTATTCGTGTGAATGATGCTGAAATTACTACCGGGAAAGCAGGGGTAGATATTTATAATCTAACGAAATACACCCGCTCTAACCAAAACACCTGTATCAATCAAACACCCGTAGTAAAAGTGGGTGATATAGTGAGTGCGCGAGATGTGCTTGCTGACGGACCGTGTACTGACTTGGGTGAGTTAGCATTAGGCCAAAATCTGTTGGTCGCCTTCATGCCTTGGAATGGATACAACTTCGAAGACTCGATCTTGATTTCAGAGCGAGTGGTTGAAGAAGATCGCTTCACCACTATCCATATCGAGGAGCTGACTTGTGTTGCGAGAGACACAAAGCTTGGACCTGAGGAAATCACTAGTGACGTGCCTAATGTGGGTGAAAGCGCATTGGGTAAGCTTGATGATTGTGGAGTGGTGTATATTGGCGCAGAGGTAGACGCAGGCGACATTTTGGTCGGGAAAGTGACACCTAAAGGCGAAACGCAGCTCACACCTGAGGAAAAATTATTACGTGCTATTTTCGGTGAAAAAGCTTCTGACGTGAAAGACACCTCTTTACGTGTTCCAACAGGTATGAATGGAACAGTCATTGATGTGCAAGTCTTCACTCGTGATGGCGTAGAAAAAGATTCCCGTGCATTGGCGATAGAAAAATCAGAGCTTGAGCATATTAAGAAAGACTTAAGTGATGAATTCAGAATACGTGTGGCCGATGCTTATAAGCGTATGGAACACATTCTTTTAGATCAAGAAGCTGCTGGTGGTCCAAAGAGCTTAAAAGCGGGACAGCCAGTTACAGCGGATTATCTTGCTGGTTTGGCGAAAGACAAATGGGTTGAAATCCGTTTAATGTCTGATCAAGCCAATAAGGATTTGGAAGCGGTGGCAAAGCAGATCAAAAATCTTGAAAAAGACTATGACAAGCGCCTAGAAGAAAAGCATAAGAAACTACAGCAAGGTGATGATTTAGCCCCTGGTGTATTGAAAATAGTAAAAGTATACCTTGCCGTGAAAAGACGGATACAACCTGGTGATAAGATGGCTGGCCGTCACGGGAACAAGGGGGTTGTTGCAACCATCGTTCCTATTGAAGACATGCCTTTCCTAGAAGATGGGACGCCGGTAGATATCGTGCTAAATCCACTTGGGGTGCCTTCTCGAATGAACGTTGGGCAGGTATTAGAAACCCATTTGGGTTGGGCTGCACAAGGGCTGGGTAAAAAAATCAATCAGCTAATTACGGCGAAAAATGCGGTTGAGCAGATTCGCGCGATGCTTGATAAGATTTTTAATCGTAACAACATTAAACGAATGGATTTTACTAGCTTTTCAGATGATGAAATTTTAGAAATCGCAAGGCAGTTTAAGAAAGGCGTGCCAATGGCTTCCCCCGTTTTTGATGGTGCGAAAGAGGAAGACATTAAATCACTATTAGAAATTGCTGGTTTACCAACCAGTGGTCAAACAACCTTATGGGATGGCCGTACTGGTGACGCTTTCGATAGACCGGTTACAGTAGGGTTCATGTACATGCTGAAGCTTCACCATTTGGTGGACGACAAGATGCATGCACGCTCGACAGGTTCTTATAGTTTGGTGACGCAGCAGCCACTCGGTGGTAAAGCACAGTTTGGTGGTCAGCGTTTCGGGGAAATGGAAGTGTGGGCATTAGAAGCGTATGGGGCATCCTATACCCTGCAAGAAATGCTTACAGTGAAGTCCGATGACGTGGCCGGTCGAACCAAAATGTATAAAAACATTGTGGATGGGGATCACCGAATGGATGCTGGCATGCCGGAATCATTTAATGTGTTGATTAAAGAGATTCGCTCACTGGCTATTAATATTGAATTAGAAAGCGATTAAATATACTCAAAGCGATTGATGTTTAGGCATCAATCGTCACCCCAGGGTTATTCAGCATTGATATAACGGAGATAAAGCCTTGAGAGACTTACTTCCAATGATTCGTCGTCAAAACAAAGTGCAAGATTTTGACAAAGTAGTAGTGAGCTTAGCCCCTGCGGAATTAATCCGCTCGTGGTCTTTTGGTGAGGTGAAAAAGCCTGAAACAATTAACTACAGAACTTTTAAGCCAGAAAGAGACGGATTGTTTTGCGCTAAAATCTTCGGACCTATTAAAGATTATGAATGTTTGTGTGGCAAATACAAGCGTTTGAAACATCGTGGTGTTATTTGTGAAAAGTGTGGCGTAGAGGTTACGCTTGCTAAGGTGCGCCGTGATCGCATGGGGCATATTGAGCTAGCCAGCCCTGTCGCACACATTTGGTTCTTAAAGTCCTTACCATCACGTATTGGTTTGTTGTTAGACATTACTTTAAGAGACATCGAAAAGATTCTCTATTTTGAAGCTTTTGTTGTGATTGATCCGGGCATGACTCCGCTAGAAGAAGGTCAATTATTATCAGAAGAAATGTATTTAGAAGCCATCGAACAATATGGCGATGAGTTTGATGCCCGTATGGGTGCGGAAGCCATCAGAGAATTGTTGAAGAAGATTGAGCTAAAGAGCGAAGCTGAGAGGCTCAGAGAGGAAATCAAAGTAACAACCTCTGAGACAAAATTGAAAAAGCTTTCCAAGCGACTCAAGTTGGTAGAGGCCTTTTTGGAGTCTGGCAATAAACCTGAATGGATGATTTTGTCAGTCTTGCCTGTGTTGCCGCCAGATTTACGTCCTTTAGTACCTTTGGATGGGGGCCGTTTTGCAACCTCGGATTTGAATGACTTATATCGTCGAGTGATTAATCGTAACAATCGTCTCAAGAGACTGTTAGATCTCAATGCACCGGACATCATCGTACGAAATGAAAAACGGATGTTGCAAGAGTCTGTAGATGCCTTATTGGATAATGGTCGACGTGGTCGAGCCATCACTGGTTCTAATAAGCGTCCGTTAAAATCCTTGGCAGATATGATTAAAGGTAAACAAGGTCGTTTCCGTCAGAACCTATTAGGTAAACGGGTGGATTACTCGGGCCGTTCTGTGATCGTGGTTGGTCCTACTTTACGGTTGCATCAGTGCGGTTTGCCTAAAAAGATGGCGTTGGAGCTGTTTAAGCCTTTTATATTCAGTAAATTAGAATTACGTGGTTTGGCTACAACCATCAAAGCAGCGAAAAAGATGGTTGAAAGAGAAGGGCCAGAAGTTTGGGATATCTTGGAAGAAGTTATCCGCGAGCATCCCGTATTGCTAAATCGTGCGCCTACTTTGCACAGATTGGGGATTCAAGCTTTTGAGCCAGTCTTAATTGAAGGTAAAGCGATTCAGTTACATCCATTGGTCTGTACGGCTTATAATGCGGACTTTGACGGTGACCAGATGGCTGTTCACGTGCCTTTGACTATCGAAGCGCAGTTAGAAGCCAGAACGTTAATGATGTCAACGAATAACATCCTGTCTCCTGCGAATGGAGAGCCTATCATCGTTCCTTCGCAAGACGTTGTATTGGGTCTGTATTACATGACTCGAGAAGCAATCAATGTCCAGGGTGAAGGAATGATTTTCTCGAATATTAAAGAAGTACACCGTGCTTTCGAAACAAAAAATGTACACTTACATGCCAAGATCAAAGTGCGGATACAAGAACAAGATGAAGAAGGCAATGCTCATTATACAGTGGTTGATACTACAGTCGGTCGTGCATTGTTGTCTGACATTTTGCCAAAGAAACTACCGTATGCATTGGTCAATCAAACATTAACCAAGAAGAAAGTTTCTAGACTTATCAACACTTGCTACCGCAATGTGGGATTAAAAGAGACGGTTATTTTTGCTGATCAATTGATGTATACCGGCTTCTATTACGCCATGAAATCTGGCTGCTCCATCGGGATTGACGATTTAGTAATTCCTTTGGCGAAGACTGCATTGGTTGCGCGTGCTGAAGGCGAAGTAAAAGAAATTGAACAGCAATATGCGTCAGGTTTAGTGACCTTTGGTGAGCGATACAATAAAGTTATCGATATTTGGTCCAGGGCGAATGATCAAGTTGCCAAAGCGATGATGGATGAGCTGTCTACTGAGCAGGTGTTAGACCGTGACAATAACGAAGTGCGTCAAGAGTCTTTTAACTCCGTTTACATGATGGCGGATTCTGGTGCTCGGGGTAGTGCGGCACAGATTCGACAGTTGGCGGGAATGCGGGGCTTGATGGCTAAACCAGACGGTTCCATTATTGAAACGCCGATTACAGCGAACTTTAGGGAAGGTCTGAACGTATTACAGTACTTTATTTCTACTCACGGTGCGCGCAAAGGGTTGGCTGATACTGCATTAAAAACAGCAAACTCTGGTTACTTGACTCGTCGTTTAGTTGACGTTGCACAAGATTTGGTTGTGACAGAAGTGGATTGTGGTACTGCAAGAGGGGTTCTCATTAGCCCATTAATTGAAGGTGGTGATGTTGTTGAGCCTTTGAGAGAGCGTGTATTGGGTCGAGTGACTTCAGAAGCATTGAAGGATCCAGAAACGGGTGAAATTACAGTACCTGCGAATACATTCTTAGATGAAGCCTGGGTAGAAAAATTAGAGCAACTCACTATTGATAGAGTGTATGTGCGTTCTGCTATTACTTGTGATACCCGTTTTGGGGTATGTGGTATGTGCTACGGTCGTGATTTGGCTCGCGGTCATATGGCCAATATCGGGGAAGCCATCGGTATTATCGCTGCACAGTCAATTGGTGAGCCAGGTACACAGTTAACCATGAGAACGTTCCATATCGGGGGCGCGGCATCTAGAGCAACTGCAGAAAATAACGTACAAGTTAAAAATACGGGTAGTGTCAGACTACACAACTTGAAAATTGTTAAAAACGCGGCTGGTAATTACGTGGTGGTATCTCGTTCTGGCGAAATTACGATTTCTGATGAGCAAGGGCGGGAGCGTGAGCGGTATAAGCTGCCATACGGTGCTGTGTTGACTGTTGTGGATGAAGAGAAGGTCTCGATTGGTCAGGTAGTGGCTACCTGGGATCCGCATACTCACCCGGTGATTACAGAAGTAGAAGGGTTCGTAAAATTCATCGACTTGGTCGATGGCATTACCATGAATCGTCAAACAGACGACATCACTGGGTTGAGTAGTATTGTGGTGAGTGATCCTAAGCAGCGCTCCATGAGTGGTCGTGAGTTGAAGCCCATGGTTAAATTAGTGGATCAGGCGGGTAATGATTTGTGCTTAGCTAATACCACTTTGCCGGCGTACTACTTCCTGCCCGCTGATGCCATTATCAGTGTCGAGGATGGTGGGAAATTATATATCGGTGACGTTATCGCACGTATCCCTCAAGAAACCTCTAAAACTCGTGATATCACGGGGGGCTTACCTCGAGTGGCTGATTTGTTTGAGGCAAGAAAACCGAAAGATCCGGCCATTTTGGCGGAGATTTCTGGGATTATTAGTTTTGGTAAAGAAACCAAAGGTAAGCGTCGACTCATTATTACGCCTCAAAATGGTGGAGAAATCCATGAGGAATTAATTCCTAAGTGGCGTCATGTGTCCATATTTGAAGGGGAATATGTAGAAAGAGGGGAGGTCATCGCTGACGGCCCAGCAAATCCGCATGACATCTTGCGTCTATTGGGGGTCAATGACTTAACCAATTACATCGTGAATGAAGTGCAGGACGTTTATCGATTACAGGGTGTGAAAATCAACGATAAGCACATA
Organism: Legionellales bacterium; assembly: GCA_023266435.1. GTDB lineage: Bacteria > Pseudomonadota > Gammaproteobacteria > Berkiellales > Berkiellaceae > JAHFQF01. The sequence continues at coordinate 6,138 of JAHFQF010000021.1, forward strand.
GAAGTCATTGTGCGTCAAATGTTGAGAAAAGTAGAAATTACAGCGCCAGGCGACTCCAGTTTTCTCAAAGGTGAAATTGCTGAGTGGAGTCAAGTGAAGATTGTAAATGAAAAACTACAAAACGCAGACAAAAAGACTGCGCACTTTATGCCTATTCTCTTGGGGATAACCAAAGCCTCTTTGGCAACGGAGTCATTCTTGTCAGCGGCATCTTTCCAAGAGACCACACGGGTGCTTACAGAGGCTGCTGTGAGTGGCAAGAAGGATGATCTAAAAGGATTGAAGGAGAACGTAACAGTAGGGCGCTTGATCCCAGCAGGATCTGGTCTTGCGTATCATACGCAGAAGAAAGCAATGCGCCAAGAAATGGAAGCAAGAGGGGTAAAACAAGGTGTAACTGCACAAGAGATTGAGCATGCATTAAGTGAAGCCTTGAATTCTTCTTCAAACTAAGGTTAAATACTAACGTTTTGTAATACAACGAGCTGCATTCTAAATAACCCATATCGCAGCTCTTTAATTTCTAGCAAGCTTGACATTTAGCTTGGTTAGATTTAGGATACTCGCTGTTTTAGCTTGGTAAAACAGCGAGAAGTGTTTTTTTGCGCCAATACGCGGAGCTTGTGTAATTTATGCCAACCATTAATCAATTAGTAAGAAAAGGTCGCAAACTGACTGTAAAGAAGTCCAAAAATCCAGCTTTGATGCAGTGCCCAGCCAGACGAGGTGTGTGTACACGTGTTTATACTGTAACGCCAAAAAAACCAAACTCTGCATTGCGTAAAGTGTGCCGTGTTAAGTTAACCAATGGTTATGAAGTAACTGCCTATATCGGCGGTGAAGGCCATAATTTGCAAGAGCACTCTGTAGTATTGATTCGTGGGGGTCGTGTAAAAGACTTACCAGGGGTTCGTTACCACGTGATTCGCGGTAGCTTGGATACTGCTGGTGTACAGAAACGCAGACAGGGTCGCTCCAAGTACGGTGCTAAGACGCCTAAAGCTGTTGCCGCTTAATTCAGCGTGCCGTTTAATTTTTTGAATGAACATTAATCCGAATGATAATGATTTAGGATAAAGAAAGATGCCAAGAAGAAGAGTTGTCGCAAAGAGAAAAGTACTGCCGGATCCATTGTATGCGAGCGAAACAGTTACACGTTTCGTCAATCACGTTATGCTGGATGGAAAAAAGTCTGTTGCAGAGCACGTGGTCTATGGGGCTTTTGAGATTATCAAAAATAAAGCCAACAAGGATCCTTTAAAAGCATTTGAAAAAGCACTAGAAAATGTCCGTCCGCATGTTGAAGTGAAATCACGACGGGTCGGTGGTGCAACCTATCAGATTCCAGTAGAAGTGCGTCCATCGCGTGCCGCAACGTTGGCGATGCGTTGGTTAGTTGATTTTGCGCGTAAGCGTGGTGAAAAAGGTTTGGTTGAGCGCTTGGCTGGAGAAATTCTAGACGCTTCTGACGAGGAAGGCGGCGGCTCAGGCAAAGGCGGTGCTGTGAAGAAGAGAGAAGACACGCACCGTATGGCTGAAGCAAATAAAGCTTTTTCACATTATCGTTGGTAATCAGAGTTTCGGAGTAAATCGTGGCGCGCAAAACCCCTTTAGATAGAGTGAGAAACATCGGCATCATGGCGCACATTGATGCTGGTAAAACCACCACGACAGAAAGAGTTTTATTCTATACAGGAATATCTCATAAGATTGGTGAAGTGCATGATGGTGCTGCTGTCATGGACTGGATGGAACAAGAGCAAGAGCGTGGGATCACGATTACTTCCGCTGCGACAACCTGTCACTGGAAAGGGATGGCGCAACAGTTTCCAGAACATCGCATTAACATCATCGATACCCCAGGACACGTTGACTTTACCATCGAAGTAGAGCGCTCCTTGCGAGTATTAGATGGCGCTTGTGCTGTGTTTTGTGCGGTGGGTGGTGTTGAGCCGCAATCTGAAACTGTTTGGAGGCAGGCGAATAAGTACGGCGTTCCTCGTGTTGCTTTCGTCAACAAGATGGACCGTGCTGGCGCAAACTTTTTGCGCGTGGTCAAGCAGATCAAAGACCGCTTGAAAGCAAATCCAGTGCCTTTGCAGTTGCCTATGGGCGCGGAAGAGCACTTTGAAGGGGTTATTGACCTCGTCAAAATGAAAGCTATTCACTGGGATGATAGTACGCAAGGTATGCGTTTTGAAGAAAAAGACATTCCGGCTGATATGCAAGATGACTGTCAAGAGTGGCACGAAAAGCTGTTAGAGGCTGCTGCTGAGTCCAGCGAAGAGTTGATGGAAAAGTATTTAGAGACTGGCGCCTTGTCTGAAGAGGAAATCCGTAAAGGAATTCGTGCGCGCACATTACTCAGTGAAATTGTACCAGTGGTATGTGGTTCTGCATTCAAAAACAAAGGTGTGCAAGCGCTTTTGGACTGTGTCATTTATTATCTTCCTTCACCGTTAGATATCCCTGCAATTAGCGGAGAGTCTACAGATGGGCGTGGTACTCAGTTAATGAGAAACCCTGATGATAAAGCACCTCTTTAACGTTTATCCGCGTGTACTCTGGTGAGTTGGAAGCGGGTACTACTGTTGAGAATACGGTTAAAGAGAAAAATGAAAGATTGGGTCGTATTCTGCAAATGCATGCGAACTCCCGCGAAGAAATCAAAGAAATTCGTACCGGAGATATCGCAGCAGTTGTTGGCTTAAAGTACACAACCACAGGGGATACGCTGTCTGATCTAAACAATCTCATTGTTTTAGAGCGCATGGAGTTTCCTGAACCAGTGATTTCTGTCGCTATTGAGCCTAAAACCAAGGTCGATCAAGAAAAGATGGGTATTGCTTTGAGTCGTTTGGCCAAAGAAGATCCGTCCTTCAGGGTTTCTAGTGACGAAGAGTCTGGTCAGACCATCATCGCGGGCATGGGCGAGCTGCATCTTGAAATTATTGTAGACCGCATGAAGAGAGAGTTTTCTGTTGAAGCGAATGTTGGTAAACCTCAGGTAGCTTACCGTGAAACTATCACGTCAGCTGTTGAGCAAGAAGGTAAGTTTATTCGTCAATCTGGTGGTAGAGGGCAATACGGGCACGTCTGGCTGAAGATTGAACCACAAGTGGCAGGGGCTGGTTTTGCCTTTGTAGACGAAATTAAAGGTGGTGCGATTCCTAGAGAATATATCCCTGCTGTACAAAAAGGGATTGTTGAGCAAATGCAAAATGGAGTTATCGCAGGTTACCCTGTAGTAGACGTCAAAGTTACTTTATTTGATGGTACCTATCACGATGTAGACTCTAGTGAAATGGCATTTAAGATTGCAGGCTCAATGGGCTTTAAATCCGGCGCTCAAAAAGCGAAGCCAGCACTCTTAGAGCCAATCATGAAAGTAGAAGTTGTGACACCCGAAGAGCACATGGGTGACGTGATGGGTGATTTAAGCAGGCGTCGTGGTGTATTGCTTGGCATGGATGAGACACCAGCAGGAAAGACAATTGCAGCAGAAGTGCCATTATCAGAGATGTTTGGATACGCAACCGATTTGCGTTCAATGACACAAGGTAGAGCAACTTATTCCATGGAATTCAATAAGTATTGCCAGGCACCCGCAAACGTTGCTGATGAAATTATTAAATCTAGAGCTGGCTAATTAAAATTTATAGAGGGTAATCTGTAATGAAAAAGCAAACTATCAGGATACGATTGAAGGCATTTGATCATATTTTGATTGATAAATCTGCCAAAGAAATTGTGGAAACTGCGAAACGGACTGGTGCACAAGTGCGTGGTCCTGTGCCGATGCCTACACACATCGAAAAATTCACAGTATTGGTTTCTCCGCACAAACATAAAGATGCGAGAGATCAGTATGAAATTAGAACTCATAACCGTTTGGTCATTATAGTAGAGCCTACAGATAAGACAGTGGATGCCTTAATGAAGTTAGATCTGGCTGCTGGCGTAGATGTCCAAATAGCTGTTAGTTAATAGCGTTCATATTCAGGGGTAACTAGCATGACAGTTGGTTTAGTAGGAAAGAAAATTGGGATGACAAGGATTTTCACAGCGGAAGGCAAAAGCGTGCCTGTCACTGTGATCGAAACCTTGCCTAACACGATTACTCAAGTAAAAACAATGCAAAGCGACGGATATTGCTCTATTCAGATCACCACTGGTGAAGTGAAGGCATCACGCGTCACTAAGCCGTTGGCTGGGCACTTTGCCAAAGCAAGCGTACAACCAGGCAAGGGTTTGCATGAGTTCAGATTGCAAAAAGAAGACACGGCATATGAAGTCGGTGGTCAGATTTTGGTTGATCTATTTGCTGAAGGTCAAATGGTTGACGTGAAAGGTATCTCTAAAGGGAAAGGCTTTGCAGGGACGGTAAAGCGACATAACTTTAGAACACAAGACGCGACTCATGGTAACTCTAGATCACACCGTGTACCGGGATCTATTGGACAGAACCAATCACCTGGTCGAGTTTTTAAAGGGAAAAAAATGGCGGGACAAATGGGTAATGTAAAAACCACAGTCCAAAATTTAGAAGTGGTGAAAGTAGATAAAGAGCGAAATCTATTATTCATAAAGGGTGGTGTGCCAGGGTGCCCATCTGGACGAGTAATCGTGACGCCAGCAGTTAAAATTCACCAACAGGTTGTCGCTTAGGAGGACCCACTGATGCAACTTGCTTTAGCGATACCAAGCAGTACAACGAAAGAAACCATAGAAGTTTCCGAAGCTGCTTTTGGCCGAGAATATAATGAATCATTGGTTCACCAAGTCGTCACTGCTTGCTTAGCAAATTTACGACAAGGTTCTAAAGCCCAAAAAACTCGCTCTGAATGCAGCGGCGGCGGGGCAAAACCTTGGAAGCAAAAAGGCACTGGCCGTGCGCGTGCTGGTACAAGCAGAAGCCCACTGTGGAGAGGCGGCGGTATAATATTCGCAGCCAAGCCTAGAAGCTTCCAGCAAAAAGTTAACAAAAAGATGTATCAAACAGCGATGCGCTCTATTTTGTCAGAGCTAATCAGACAAGACAGAGTAATCGTTGTAAAAGATATCTCTGTTGATCAGCCTAAGACAAAGCTGTTACTGGGTAAGTTAAACGATTTATCTGTGAGTGAGGCTTTGATTGTAAAGGGTGAAGTAGATGAAACCACCTATTTGGCAGCAAGAAACTTGGCCAAAGTAGATATCGTTTCTCATCAAAATATCACTCCTTTAAATTTGCTACGATATAAAACAGTTATTTTTACAGAAGAAGCTTTGAGAAACATTGAAGAGGTGCTGAAGCAATGAATATGACACAAGTGTTAATTGCACCGATTGTTACTGAAAAAATGTATAGTGCAAACGCAAAAGAAAACTCCGTCGGCTTTTGGGTGCATACCAAAGCAACAAAGCAAGTGATTAAGTCATCTGTGGAGCGATTTTTTAACGTAAAAGTTAAAAGCATCCAAGTGGCTAGCTACAGACCTAAAAAAGTAAGGTTTGGGAATAGGGTTGGATTTCAGAATGCAAGAAAGAAAGCCTATGTACAGCTCCATGAAGGGCATTCTATTAATTTTTCAGAAGAGTAATTTGAGGTAGACCATGGCGGTTATTGAATTAAAACCAACGTCACCAGGCCAGCGTTTCACAATACGGGTGGTTACTCCTGGTTTACATAAAGGTAAGCCTGTTAAGTCCTTGATTGAATCTACAACCAGATGCAATGGACGTAACAACATGGGGCGCATCACTGTGCGGCACCGTGGGGGCGGACACAAGCGTTTTTATCGTTTAGTGGATTTTAAAAGAAACAAAGATGGAATCCCTGCAAAAGTAGAGCGTTTAGAGTACGATCCAAATCGCAGTGCAAACATCGCATTGTTGCTCTATCGTGATGGGGAAAGACGTTACATCGTTGCGCCAAAAAATCTGAAAGTAAATGACGTATTACAATCAGGTCGCGACGCAGCCATTTATCCTGGCAACTGTTTGCCGCTGGCTAATATTCCTATCGGTACGATTGTTCACTGTGTAGAAATGAAGCCTGGCAAAGGCGCGCAGTTAGCAAGAAGCGCAGGCTGCTATGTGCAGTTGCTTGCTAAAGAAGGAATGTATGCTACCTTACGTTTGCGCTCCGGTGAGATGCGTAAAGTATTGGTTGAGTGCAAAGCGGTCATCGGTGAAGTCGGCAATGGCGAGCACAACTTACGTGTGCTAGGTAAAGCTGGTGCGAAAAGATGGCGTGGTATTAGGCCTACTGTGCGTGGTGTGGCAATGAATCCTGTAGACCATCCTCTAGGTGGTGGTGAAGGTAAGACTTCTGGCGGTAGACATCCATGTAATCGCAAGGGGTTATTGGATGGCAAGAAGACAAGAAGTCGTAAGAAGCCGTCAAGCAAGTTAATTATTCGACGCAGAAAAGATAAGAAATAAGGGGTGAGCTAAGTGGCGCGTTCATTGAAAAAGGGCCCATATTGTTGCCCAAAAGTACTAGCAAAAATTCGCAAAGCTCGCGAAAAAAATGAAAGAGCAAGGGTTAGCATACAGACTTGGTCTCGTCGCAGTACAATTGTGCCTGACTTCGTTGGTGTTACGTGTATGGTTCACAACGGTAAGATTTTCGTACCTGTTTTGGTAACCGAAAACATGGTCGGGCATAAATTAGGTGAGTTTGCACCTACGCGAACGTTTCGTGGTCATGCCGGCGATAAGAAAACTAAGAAATAATGGGAGACGAAAGCGTGGCGGTTTCTGCAACATATAAAAATGCGGCCCTTTCGCCTCAAAAGGCACGTTTGGTCGCTGATGAGATACGCGGTTTGCAAGTTGGAAAAGCATTGAACTGGTTGAAGTTTACTGAGAAGAAAGCAGCAAAACTAATCCAGGGTGTGCTGGAGTCAGCAATCGCAAATGCTGAGCACAATGATGGCGCAGACATTGACGAATTAAAAATTAGCAAAATTTGCGTTGATCAGGCTCCTTCTTTGAAGCGGTTTAAAGCCAGAGCAAAAGGCAGGGCAAATGGTATCGTGAAGCGTCGTTGCCATATTTTAATTGAAGTTACTGAGCTTGAGTAAACAGACGAGGAAACCATGGGGCAAAAAGTACATCCAACAGGCATACGATTAGGTATTGTCGAGACACATCGTTCAATGTGGTATGCTAATTCGCGCGATTATGCAGGCATGTTGCTGAGCGATATCAAAGCGCGGAAATATTTAAAAGAGAAGCTTGCGAAAGCGTTCGTGAGCCGAATCCAGATTGAGCGCCCCGCTAGAAATGCTTCTATTACAGTGCACACAGCAAGACCTGGTGTAGTGATAGGCAAAAAAGGCGAAGGCATTGATAAGTTGAAAGCGGATATTTCTGCCTATCTTGGTGTACCTGTCCGTATTAATATCGAAGAAATTAGAAAGCCAGAACTAGATTCACAGCTAGTTGCAGAAAGCATTGCACAGCAGCTTGAGCGTCGCGTCATGTTCAGAAGAGCCATGAAGCGTGCGATCAGCAACACCCTAAGAATGGGAGCATTAGGTATCAAAATCTGTGTTTCCGGAAGATTGGGTGGTGCTGAAATCGCAAGACGGGAGTGGATCCGTGAAGGACGTATACCATTGCATACTTTCCGTGCAGACATAGATTACGGTTTTGCTGAAGCGAAAACGACCTATGGCGTGATTGGCGTAAAAGTGTGGATTTTTAAAGGCGAAGTCATTGGGCGTGAACAAGCTCAAGACTCAGTCACTGAATAGAGGTTGATCATGTTACAACCAAAAAGAACTAAATTCAGAAAGATGCAAAAAGGACGCAATACTGGGCTTGCTCTTCGGGGTAGTGATGTCAGTTTTGGTCAGTTTGGCTTGAAAGCAGTTGGTAGAGGTAGAATCACTGCGCGTCAGATCGAGTCTGCTCGTAGAGCAATGAATCGTTATATTAAACGCGGTGGTAAGATTTGGATTCGTATATTTCCAGATAAACCAATTACCCAAAAACCTTTAGAAGTTAGACAAGGTAAAGGTAAAGGTAACGTGGAGTATTGGGTTGCACAAATTCAACCTGGTAAGGTGTTGTATGAGTTAGAAGGTGTGACACCGGAAATTGCTCGAGAAGCCTTTAGATTGGCTGCCGCGAAGCTCCCTGTCTCTACCGTATTTGTTGAAAGAACGGTGATGTAATGAATACACAGGAACTACGTAAGTTAGGTTTAGAGTCTTTAGCAACTGAGCTGAAAACAGCTGAAGAGCATTTTTTTAGATTGAAAATGCAATTAGCGCAAGGATCTCTGACAAAAAATCATTTAATCAGAGAGGCTCGCAAGAATATTGCGACAATTAAAACTCTGATCACAGAGCAGACAAAAGGGTAAGAGTATGGCAAGCGATAGCAATAACGTTAGGACCATCACTGGTGTTGTCACAAAAGACAGTCGAGACAAGACAATACAAGTGCAGGTAGATACAACAAAACGTCATGATTTATACCAAAAGGTGATTCGCCGGGCAACTTGTTTCCAAGTGCACGATGAGAATAATCTTGCAAAGATTGGTAATGTCGTTAGAATTCGTCAATCACGCCCCCACTCAAAGACGAAGTCTTGGGAGCTGGTCGATATCGTTGGCTAGCTTATTTCCTGAATGGGCTATATAAAATTTAACAATAACTAAGAAGAGTGGTAAGATACGCTACTTTCTTGAAAATGCTAGAGATTGTGGAGCAAATGTATGATTCAGATGCAATCTGTTCTTGATGTGGCTGATAATAGTGGTGCCCGTCGAGTTATGTGCATCAAGGTATTAGGTGGATCGCACCGTCGTTATGCTAATATCGGCGATGTTATATGCGTTACTGTAAAAGAAGCGATTCCGCGGGGCAAGGTAAAGAAAGGAGATGTCTTGCTGGCGGTTGTCGTTCGCACCAGAAAAGGTGTGAGACGTGATGATGGTTCCTTAATACGCTTTGATGGAAATGCAGTGGTGTTGCTGACAGCGCAAAAGCAACCGATTGGTACGCGTATATTTGGTCCCGTGACTCGTGAGTTACGTGATTCTTACATGCGGATCATCTCTTTGGCGCCTGAAGTATTATAAATTTAGTGAGTTTGCGAGATGCGAAAAATTAAAACAGGTGATGAAATCGTCGTCATAACAGGCAAAGACCGGGGCCGCAGAGGCAAGGTGTTGAGTATTTCTGAAAAGACCACCTACGGAAGTAAGTCTCGTGGCTTATGGGTTTCCGTAGAGGGTGTTAATTTGGTTAAGAAGCACCAAAAGCCAAATCCACAGGCCAATCAGCCTGGCGGCATCGTCTCTAAAGAAATGCCTTTGCATATCTCTAATGTTGCCTTGTTTAACCCTGAAACATCTAAGCCTAGTAAAGTAGGTATTAAAACTTTAGATGATGGCAAAAAGGTCAGATATTTTAAAGCAACAGGAGAGGTAGTGGATGTCTAGTACAGCTGCCAATACAGCAAGACTGAAAGATTGGTATAAAAAAAGTATAGCGGTGGATTTGCAGAAAAAGCTTAACTACAAAAATGTCATGCAAGTGCCTCGTATAGAAAAAATCACACTTAATATGGGTGTGGGTGATGCTGCAATGGATAAAAAAATTATCCAAGCCGCACAAGAAAACCTCTCTAAAATTGCTGGTCAAAAAGCAATCATTACTTACGCTAGAAAATCAATTGCAGGCTTTAAAATCCGTGAGGGATGGCCAATTGGTGCAAAAGTAACCTTGCGTCAAGATCGCATGTATGAATTTCTTGATAGATTATTAAGTGTTGCTATTCCTAGAACAAGAGATTTTAGAGGGTTGAATCCAAGATCTTTTGATGGTCGTGGAAATTACAGCTTAGGGGTAAAAGAACTAGCACTATTCCCTGAGATTGATTTTGACAAGCTCGATAAAAATCGCGGCTTAGATATCACAATCACCACAACAGCAAACACAAACGCAGAAGCACTTGAATTGCTTAAAGCATTTAAATTTCCATTTCGTGGTGAGCAGGCTAGAAAAGCAAGCAATCCATCAGGTAATGAATAATTAAGGTGAAATATGGCCAGTAATCGCATGCAACGTCGCGAAGATAAACGCACAAAGCTTGTTAAAAAATACATAAGCAAGCGTCAAGAGCTAAAGAAGCAATTAAATGATCCTTCTTTGGACTTGGAACAAAAATATAAGGTATTGGCAGAGTTTGAAAAACTGCCTAGAGACTCTGCTAGTGTGCGACAAACAAGACGATGCAGCATTACAGGTAGATCACACGGTGTATACCGTAAGTTTGGATTAGGTAGAAATGAATTGCGTAGAACGGTAATGAGGGGCGAAGCGCCCGGCACCGTGAAATCAAGTTGGTAGGGGCTAGAGTATGAGCATGCAAGATCCGATTGCCGATATGTTAACGCGCATTAGAAACGCGCAAAGAGTTCGAAAAGAAAAAATAGAAATGCCAAGCTCTAAAGTGAAGAAGGCATTAGCCAAAGTGTTACAAGACGAAGGCTATATCCTAGGCTTTGAAGTGGATCAATCAGACAAAAAGCCAGTTTTGAAGATTGCCCTAAAGTACTACAAAGGCAAGCCAGTGATTGAGACAATTAAACGTGTCAGCACACCTGGATTGCGCGTGTATGTTGGCAAAGATAACTTGCCTGAAGTGATGGATGGATTGGGTATCGCCATTGTTTCTACATCTCAGGGTATTATGACAAGCAAAGCTGCTAGCGCCGTCCAAAAAGGTGGCGAAGTAATGTGCATCGTTGCTTAATGAAAGGGTTATAACATGACGTCAAAAGTTGGAAGAAAACCTATCATGCTACCCAAAGGGGTAGAGGTTAAGATTGACCAATCCAAAGTAAGCATCAAAGGTCCTAGGGGCACCATGCTTCGTGAAGTGCCACAAAACTGTGGGCTTGTGTTAGAGGGCGAAATTTTGATTGTTTCTGCAAACGATGAAACAAAAGAAGCCAATGTCATGACGGGAACCACCAGAGCATTGTTGCAAAACTGTGTACAAGGCGTGAGCGTAGGTTTCGCTAAGAAACTATTGCTTGTAGGGGTTGGTTATCGTGTTAACCTGAAAAATGAGACGCATGCGAACTTTACGTTGGGCTTTTCCCATCCAGTTCAATACA
>JAHFQF010000022.1:0-16342 GCA_023266435.1 Legionellales bacterium
AGACGTATTTTCTAATTTCATCAAACCATCGCTGTGTAGAAAAATCCGATCACCAGCACTGACTGAGCACTCAATAAACTGCTTTTCATAATTTTGATTTTCCAAAATACCTAAAGGGATTTCGACGGAAGTTAAGAGCACATCGGTTTGCGTTTCATCTTGACGACACACACGAATCAAAGGCATCCCGCCATTTAATATTTTGGCGTTACCTTGCTTTTCATCTATCACCAAGTAACTTACAGCGCAAAAAAAATCTTTAGGTAAAATTCGGCATAGTTTTTTATTCATTTCTTTTAGGATACGATATCCCGCCTTCCCTTCTTTGACCATGGTGTAAAAGATGTCTTTTAATGGTAAAGCACCTATGGCTGCTACTAAACCATGCCCAGTAAAATCCCCTAAAAAAAGATGCAGTTCGCCCAAACCATTTCTTGCAACCATCACCACATCTCCACAGAAAAGCGCAGCAGAAGAGAGCTGGGAACGCAGGTTTTTTATTTGGAGGGCTTGTGTATTGAGGATTTCGTTAAAAATCTTTTGAGAAATGGCTTGCTCATGTTGAAGCACATGATTAAAAATGTCTAACTCATGCTGTTGTTCGACCAGTTGCTGTCGTAATTGCGCAATATTTTTTTGGTCAGCCACATTGAAGCATCCTGGTATTCTCTCATATAGTCTTCGTCCTTGATTTTTAAGCTTTGCTGTCATTGTCAGCTCGCAGTCCGCAGGTACTTCATGTACATTCGGGTTGCTCGCGACTCGATGCCTAGCCTAAAAATTAATTACTTTGACTACAGTATCTCAAATAAGCGATCGAAACAGGAGACATCTAAGATCTCGCTCACCGTTTCATTCGCGTTCATAATACAGACAGTACTCTTATGGCTGTTCGCATGATCACGCAATAACAGCAGCATGCCTAAGGCAGCGCTATCTACAACCACTGTGCCTGCGAGATCAACACAAAAGCGCTGTGGCACTGGCAGCCTATCTATGTATGCGCTTCTAAAATCGTGATGCGCACTAAAATCAAACCGCCCCAGTATCTCAATGGTCAGCGCACTGCTATCTGCGCTTAGGCTAGTTTTAATCGACATAGTACGCCCTAACGTGATTTATTCTACAGAAAACAACTCGTCCAATTTTGTAATGATTAAGATCTTTTTCACATCTGGAATGGCATTTAAAATGCGAATATTTGCCTGCTCGCCACCCGCATGATCTCTTAAAGCCAATAACATGCCTAATGCAGAGCTGTCTAAGTATTCGGCATCCGCCAAATCAATGACATATTTTTGTGGGCTACCCTCTGCTTTTTCATAGGCATCACGAAACACTTGTAAAGAGCTAAAATCAAATCGCCCAGCAACTTGGATATTTAACTCTTGGCCGTCTTCAGAAAGTTTAGAAGTAATCGTCATGTCATACGCCCCAATCTATTAAAGTTACTCATCTGGTTTAAGTTTAGCACAAGGAACAGGATTGCAAAACCGTATCAACCGTAGTCTTTAGCCTCTCCCCTAAACAGGAGATAGAATCACTGATTTGATTTCTTTTAGTGTAAATCAAATCTACAGATTAGAGTAGAGTGGGTTATGCTGCAGTGCTATGGCGTTAAATTGATTGACAGACGGGAGGGGATTCAATTAAGTCACATGATTTTTTTCTTAGGAGTAATGTCCATGTCCATTTTTTGCATCTGTGTGTTTTTTTTTAATTGAGTCTGCTCTTGTATTTTTTGTTCAATTTTTTCACATTTTTGAGCCAGGATGGCGCACTGCAGCGCAATCTCCTGCTGTTTAGCAAGTAACAAACTAACATGGGATTTCTGGGCTTGGTAAGCAGCTGTCATTTTATCTAAAAACTCTTTTTCACGCCGTAGGACCTGGGCTAATTTCGCTGGCTGGATAGTTTGTGACAAAGATTGATAGTAACTATCCATTAATTGTAACTTTTCTTTTTCTTTTTTTATTTTCAATGCTAGCAAATAAACTTGTTGCTCTAACTTTATCTTTGATATTTTTCTAACCTGCAATACTCTGTCTAATTTACTCATAGACTACTCATTAGCTGAGTGAAGAGAGTGAGCGTTTGCGCATAATCTGTTTTTTCATTGACGTCTTGTTGTAAAAATTTATCTAGCGCTACTTTGGCTTTTAAAGCAACATCCAGTTCAGGATCTGTGCCTGCCACATACGCCCCCATAGTCACCAAATCAATTTTTTCTTCATAAATAGATAAGAGCTGTTTGAGCTTTCTGGCCATCAGCTGTTGCGTAGTAGGTACGATATCATTCATAACACGACTGATTGATTGATGTACATTGATGGCAGGATAATGCCCTCTATTGGCTAAGCGCCGATCTAATACAATGTGGCCATCTAAAGTAGCCCGAGCGGTATCCACCACAGGATCAAACAACTCATCTCCTTCAGCTAAGACAGTATAAATACCAGTAATAGATCCACCAGTCAGACTGTCTTTCCCTGCGCGCTCAATGAGTGTGGCTAATTTACGATACACAGAGGGCGGGTAACCTTTGGTTGTAGCTTGCTCACCCAATGCCAAACCCAACTCACGTTGCGCATGCGCATAACGTGTCAGAGAGTCAAATATTAATAAAACATTTTTACCTTGTGCGCGAAAAAACTCCGCGATGGCGTGCGCGTATTCGGCTGCATACAGTCGTTCAATGGGTAAGGTATCAATGGGTGCAGCCACCACTACACAACGCTTTTTAGCCTCAGCAGTCAAAAATTTATCAATGAAATCCTTGACCTCTCGGCCACGCTCTCCAATTAACGCTAAGACCACACAATCAGCATGTGCATACTGGGTCATCATGCCAAGCAGTACACTTTTACCGATACCGCTGCCGGCCAATAAGCCAATTCTCTGCCCCTGCCCTATGGTTAATAAAGCATTGATAGATTTAACTCCTACATCTAACACCGTATCGATGTGACCAATCTTCATGGGATTATTGCTATTTTGACGCAAGGTGGCGGGCTCGACTGTTGTCAAAGGCTTACCACCATCTAATACTTCACCATATCCATTGACTATACGTCCTAAGAGCCCATTGCCAATCGGGTTTAGAATAGGCCTATTGAGTAGTTTGACTAAAGCACCGGCTGAAATGCCCACAATGTCATGATGCGGCATGAGCAATAAGGAGTTCGCTGTAATGCCGACGATTTCAGCAACAATGTGTTTTTCTTTTTGTATAATGAGGCATTGCTCTCCAATGCCCGCTTGACAAGCGGCCACTTCAATCAAGGGCTCTCGCACTGCGATGACTTTAGTATAATACTGTGTTGCTGGTGGGACCTGGGATACCACTGGCGTAATCATTTCTAATGTATGCGCTAAATTTTGCCACATCAACTTGCCTTTGCTCCAACAGAGCCCAAAGAGACTAGATTTAATAACGCTTGAATGTGCATTCTAAGTTGTGCATCCAGTGTGTTGTCATAAAAATAGGTCGGCGCATCTACTTGACAACCACCTACTTGAATAGATTCACTGGCTTTAAATTGAATTTTCTCAAATATATACGGATTTTTTTCTAAATAGGAGAGCAAGCATTGATAATGCTCAGGGTTTAATATCACAGTCATTGGACCAGAGCGATCGCCGACTTGAGACAACGCAGCCTGTACACTCTGAGCGATAAGCCCTGGCTCTAAGCAGTGCGCTTCATGCGCAAGCTGTGTCACCAAAGTCTGAACCAATCCTATCATGGGTTGAGACAATGCATTGGCCATCCCATGTAGTTCTGAATTTAAATGCAACATCAATTGACCCAATGCAGCTTCTTTGCTTTCCAGGTGCAACTTGGCTTCTAACAACCCTTTTTCTAACCCAGCCTGATAACCATTTTCAAATTCTTTTTGATAGGATAGTTTCTGCTTCTCCATTTGCTTGATAGCGTTTTTATCTGCAGCAAACTCAGGCGGGGTCCATTTTTTAAATTCTTCCATTATGAAATCATCTCCTCTCCGCCTTTGGCATTCAATACGATTTCACCAGCCTCAGCCATGCGCAATGCTACGTTTAAAATAATACGTTGCGCTTGTTCAACTTCAGCGACACGCACAGGCCCTTTTACAACCATGTCTTCGCGTAACATTTCTGAGGCACGCTTAGACATGTTTCTAAAGACCTTAGCTTGCATCTCATCATCGGATCCTTTTAAGGCAAAGATTAAAGTTTCTGTATCAATCTCTCTTAAAATGGATTGCATACCCCGATCATCCAAGCCCTTCAAATCCTCAAACACGAACATCAGATCTTGCAGTTGATTGGCTAATTCCTCATCCACCTCTTTGATGATGCTCATGATATTGGATTCAACGCTTTTTTCTAATAGGTTTAAGACATCTGCAGCAACACGCACACCACCGACTGATGAAGACTGCCCCGAGGTGGTCGTGGAAAAACTTTCCTCTAAAATCTGATTCAATTCACGCAGCACGCTGGGGTGAACTTTATCCTGTGTAGCAATACGTAACACCAAATCTGAGCGTGTTTTTTCATCTAAGGAAGTCAACACTTGCGCTGCAATCTCACTGTCTACCGAGCTTAATACTAAGGCTTGCACCTGAGGATGCTCGAAGCGAATCATTTCTGAAATAGACTTGGAGTCCAGCCATTTTAAACTTTCTAAGGTTTCAACGCCCGGGGCAGTCAAAATAGAATCAATGAAGTTTTCTGCTTTGTCTCTGCCTAATGCGCCCTGCATAACGTTACGTATATACTCTTCTTTACCGACCCCAATGCTAGTGCCTGCATTGGCTTCATCTAAAAAGTCATGCATGATGTAATGCACTTTTTCTTTAGGTACATTTTGAATGGCAGCCATGGCTGCACCCAATTTTTGCACATCCCTGGGGTTCAAATGCTTCATCACATTAGAGGCAGCATCCGCATCCAAGCTCATTAGCAAAATCGCAGCGCGCTCTAACCCTTTAGAGTCCAACTCTGACAAATCATTCATGACGCTCAACCTTCATTTTCATCTTCTACCCAGTTTTTAACGACCTGCGCTACTCGTCTAGGGTCGTCATTTACCAACTCTTGAATCATTTTTATTTGATTTTTTTCTTTTCTCAGATTGAATTCGGCTTCTGCTAATTTTTGCTCTTTTTCAGCCACATCTAATTGCGCTTTTTTAATGTCGGCTAATTCTTTCTCAGCAGACATTGAGCCCGAACCAACTTGAGACAAGCCTCTCATGACAGGTCTGATGACCAAAAACAACATCATTAAAATCAAGCCACCTGCCAAACCTTGTTTAATCAAACTGGGCAACCAGGGGTTGTCGCTCCAGGAAGAAGGAGGCTCTACAGGCTCTGGTGGCGCAGGTGCAAAGGACACATTGATGACAGAGAGCTTATCGCCACGCGTCTCATCATAACCCACAGCATCTTTGACTAAGAGGTTTAAGCTGTTGATTTCACTTTCTGTTAAAGGGGTGCGAGACTCAATCACACCGCGGTCATTAAAGGTCAACTTGTCGTCTACTAAGACTGCTAGACTGAGTTTCTTTAGTTTGCCTGGCGCTGATTTTAAGTGTTGAATGCTGCGATTGATTTCGTAGTTTTTAGTGGCTTGTTGGCTTTCAGTGCTATTAGCACCGCTTTCTCCTGAAGCAGTGGGAGCCTGATTAGCCAGCGCACCCGGTACACCCGTGGCTGTACCACCCGCACCTCTGGATTCATTGGAGATTTGCTCACTGCGCAACACGGTTTTTTCAGGGTCAAAGTTTTCTTTAGTTTCTTCTTCCATATTAAAATCAATATACACAGCGGCTTTTGCTTTAACACGATGCAACCCAACAATCGGCTCTAATAACTCTAAAACACGCTGCTCATAAGTGCTTTCTATTTTATGCTGATACTCTAAGTTTTCATTGGCAATCAGCATATTGCCATCACCATGATTCGTTAACAAAGCTCCATTTTGATCGATGACGCTCACATCCTCTGGAGATAGACCAGGCACACTGGTCGCGACTAGATTGATAATGGCACTGACTTGATTGCTTGACAGGGGTCTACCTGCATACACATCAATAAAAACAGACGCCGAAGGCTTGGATTGACTACCCACAAAAGAAGATTGCTTTGGCATGGCTATTTGTACACGAGCACTGTTGATGGATTGAATCTTAGAAATGGTTTTACTTAACTCACCCTGGATCGCGCGCAAGTATTTGGTCTGCTTCATAAATTGACTTTCACCAAACCCCTGGTCTTTATCTAATATTTCAAAACCTGGCATTTCACCTGCTATCACACCCTCTTGCGCCAAACGTAAACGTGCTTCCTGTACTTTGTCTGAGGTCACTACAATTTGACCGGTATAATTATCAATTTTATGGGGGATATTGCTGCGAGATAACGCATCTAAAATTTCCGAGCTATTGGCTAAACTTGAGCCTGGCGCAATGGGCAAATAATCTGGTTTTTGAGACCAAAAGGCAACATACACGCCGATGGCAATACTAGCAGCCAACGCAACCAAAAAAGACACCTGCCGCAGCACCGGCAATTGACTTAAGTTTTGAGAAACAGTTAAAAACCCAGCCATACTTTACTCCCATTAAATCGGCATATTCATGATTTCTTGATAAGCCGATACCAAACGATTTCTGACTTGCAAAACAGCTTCAAAAGACACATTGGCCTTTTGAACAGCCATCATCACATCACTTAACTCAATGCCAGGGTCGCCACGCTCAAAGCTTTCAGTCATTTGCCCTGCGTTCACTTGTAATTGATTAACTTGGCTTAAGGCACTGCTAAAAATTTCTTGAAAATTGGTTCCGCCCTCTGCTTTTTGATTAGGTTGCGCTTGACTTTGTTCAATCAATTGCTGCATATTTTGTAACAGTTGATTTGCGCCGAGTTTATCCATATGCATTCACCCTTTTCTAAAAATCAATGCCTTCTTCACGCATTCTGGCCAGTTTATAACGCAAAGTCCGAGTACTGATATCTAGTTTTTCTGCAGTCTTTTTACGATTGCCTTGCGTTTCTTGCAAAGCATCGAGTATCAACTGATACTCTTGTTTGATTAATGCATTTTCCAAGGTCTCATCAGCATCATCCCAGCCGCACACTTTCTGCTCTAACAAAAAATCCTGCAAGTTGATTATATTTTGATCACATACAATCAAAGCACGCTGTATGACATTTTGGGCCTCCCTCACGTTTCCAGGCCAATGATACTCAAGCAATGCCTGCGTAGCTTCTTCACTAAAAGACAAATTTGTTTGCTGAGGCATGCGATGCTTTTCTACAAAATACCAACATAAGGGCAGAATATCCCGCGCGCGCTCACGGAGTGGCAAACATTGGATGGGGAACACATTCAAGCGATAAAATAAATCTTCTCTAAAATTACCATCAGCAACCTCTGTTTTTAAATGCCGATTGGTTGTTGCCAAAATGCGCACATCAATTTTTAATTGTGTTTTTCCACCCACGCGCTCTACTTCTCGCTCCTGGATCACGCGTAATAATTTGGCCTGTAACGATAAACTCATTTCACTGATTTCATCTAACAGCAAGGTACCTTGATGCGCCAACTCAAACTTACCCGGACTGGACTTGATGGCACCTGTAAAAGCCCCCTTTTCAAATCCAAACAAAGTAGCCTCTAGCATTGTATCTGGTATTGCAGCACAGTTAATTGCAATAAAAGGCCCGCTCGCCCTGTCTGAATTTTCATGAATATAACGTGCTAAAATTTCTTTTCCTGTACCACTCTCTCCATTGATCAAAACAGTTGCATTAGTTCTAGCAACCTTTTTAGCCAACTCAAAAACGGCTTTTGATTTTTGATCTTCTACAATATAATCATCATGCGTTTGTAGTACCGGAATTTGAGATAAGACAGGCTCACTACTCAAGTTATCAAACAAGGACTCCATGTTTCCTTTTTCGATAAAAATAATTTGCCCCTGATCATTAATAAACGGATACGTGCTGACTCTAGCCTGCTGTAATACTTGAGATTGCTTGAGTGCAATTAATTGATGCCAAATTTTACCGACCAAAGATGACTCTAAAAAATTCTCAGCAAATTGATTTGCAAACTTTATAACGCCTGATGCATTTAATAAAATAACCCCCACAGGCAATTGATTTAAAAGCTGCTGATACTCGCTGACAGTGCGCACATCATTGTCTGGTTGCATAATCACCCTTAACGCGGCAAATCCTATTTGTTATTCAATGCAATTCTTAAGCCAGCCATATTTTGCATGATTTATCAAAGAGTTATAGCTTAAATGGCATCTGATTTGTCAAAATTAAGTCGCACCCAGCATGCAAACTCAGCGTTCAATCTGGTATTTTTTAATTTTTTCAATTAAAGTGGTTCGCTGCATACCCAGCTGCTTTGCAGCATGCGTTACAATACCATTTTGTTGGTTTAAGGCAGATAAAATATAATTTCTCTCTAAATCACTGAGGTAGACTTTAAGATTAAAATTCTTATCCAGAGGCGCCGACTTTTCAGGTGTTTGCAAGGTGGTCGAGAGTGGAAAAGTTTGAGTTTTTTCTGATTGCAAGGATGGCAGGCTAATAGTTTGATAGCGATCGGGAAGATCACTCAACAGCACCATTCTATCAGGAAAAAGTACAGCTAAGCGTTCTAGCAAATTTTTTAGCTCACGAATATTGCCCGGCCACGTATATTGTCTTAATGCAGCAATCGCTGTTTTACTTAATTGCAAAGCACTCTTTTTCTTATTGGTTAGGTCCAACAGGATTTGCTGTATTAAGGTCGGGATGTCCTCTGAGCGCTCTGATAGTTTGGGCATATGAATCGGATACACATTTAAACGATAATATAAATCCTCTCTAAAGCCTCCGGCTTGAATAGCCCGCTCTAAGTTACAATGCGTCGCAGCAATGATGCGCACATTCACCTTAATCGTTTTATTACCACCCACACGCTCAAATGCCTGCTCTTGCAATACTCGCAAAATTTTAACTTGCATGTCTAATGGCATATCCCCTATTTCATCTAAAAATAAGGTACCCCCATTAGCAAGTTCAAATCTACCAATCCGCTGCTGAATAGCGCCTGTAAACGCGCCCTTTTCATGACCAAATAGCTCACTTTCTAATAGTTCTTGTGGTATGGCTCCACAGTTTACGGGCACAAAGGGTTGTTGATGTCGCTCTGATAATTGATGAATCAGTTTTGCAACCACTTCTTTACCAGTACCACTTTCACCGGTAATGAGGACGTTGACATCGGATTGCTCTAATTTTCCAATCAAGCCAATCACTGTTTTAATAGCTTGACTCTGCCCTACTAAGCGCGAAAAAATGGGGTTTTGCGTCAAATTTTGCTCAGCAGCTCGACGAGATAAGATCATAAGCTCTTCTTTAAAGAGCGCCCAATCAACCGGTGCTGATTCACTTAATTGAATCACAGGTAATTCAATATCCAGATACATATGATCGCTGGCGCTCGACCTAACCCAAATAACACCAATCTGCGGAGTTATCTCATTGCTCAAGCTTGAGGCTTGCTGATGTTGATAGGTCATTTTTTCTGATTCTAATAAAGCAGTGAGCATAGGCAGCAAAGGAGAATTATTCGCCGTGAGGATTAACCAATCGATTGTCTGTGTTGTCATAAGAGAGCCCCGTTTCAAT
Source organism: Legionellales bacterium (assembly GCA_023266435.1). Classification (GTDB taxonomy): domain Bacteria; phylum Pseudomonadota; class Gammaproteobacteria; order Berkiellales; family Berkiellaceae; genus JAHFQF01. The sequence continues at coordinate 9,684 of JAHFQF010000022.1, forward strand.
CGCATGCATATAATTAAGTATCTAACTCACCGGCTGTCAAATCTGTGACCTGTCAAGTCTATGCAAGCGTAAAAAGACAACTTTCCGACAAACTAATCAACATCACTTATAATTAAAACAATGATTAAAGGGAAATAACCCATAGCCTGAGAGGGTCAACATGACCAAGAACCATTCTATGCAAACCGAGGGTAACGACAGCAAGGCACAACAGGAAAAGATCAAACAGCTCTTTGATAAAGCGCTGATTTATCATGAAAATAAAGCACTAGACACAGCCAAGGCGCACTATGATGAAATACTCATGCTGGATAAGAACAACATACAAGCCCATCATTTATTAGGGGTTTGTTGTTATCAGGAAAAAAATCATGAGCAGGCACTCGTGTATTTTAATAAAACCTTGACCCTCTTTAATGCCAACATAGAAGAAGGCCAAAAAACCTTCAACATTGTAGAATTACTCAGTAATTTTGGTAATGTATACTTTGCTTGCAATGATTTAAAACAAGCTCAAAATTATTATCGACGCGCCAATGAGCTCAACCCTCAACATGCCCCTACGTTAAACAATCTAGGCAGTGTCATGTTTTATCAAAAAAACTATGATAAAGCCTCTGAACTCTATGACACAGCCATACAGTACGACGCTCGCTTTGTAGATGCGTATATGAACAAAGCAAATTTACAAAAAACTTTAGGTGAATATGATGATGCCATTTTATATTACAGTAAAGCCTTAGAAATTGATGCCAATAATCATGCGCTGCTCACTGGCTTAGCCAGTGTTTATATGGCCATGGGCGATCATAATAAAGCCATTCATATTATCAAGAAAAATTCGCACTACCAAGAAGATCCTAACTCGCTCTTTCATTTAAGCTTATGTCATGAAAGCCTAAGAAATTTTACCGGCCAAAAAGAGTGTTTAGAAAAATATCTTAGTTTAGAAAAAAATGAATTGGCTTGGATTTCTCTTTGTAATTGCAACATTGAGTTGAAGCTGTTTGATGAGGCATTAGAGGCTGCTAAGCATATTAAAACTCAAGCATTCCTTCGGGACACCTGTATAGGCACGATTTATTGCAAACAGGGCCGATATGAGTTAGCTGAGAAAACGTTGGATGCTGTGATTCAAAAACACCCTAATCTGACCGAAGCCAGATTAAGCCGAGCTGAGCTTTACACAGAAACCAATTTTTTTGATAAGGCTGCCGAAGAGTACCTCTATATTGTTTTACATATTAATCCTAACAATGCGGAAGCTTATAATAACCTGGGGAATATTTATTTTAAAACCGGAAATTTAATAAGCGCAATTGAGCAATTTGAGACCGCCTTGAGCCTTAATCCCAAACTGACTATCGCTTACTCTAATCTAGGTAATGCGCTGAAAGCACACCGTAATTTTTATGGGGCTATTGAGTGCTGTGACTTGAGTTTGAAAATCAATCCCAATCTCATTCAAGCGTATTTAAATAAAGCAATGTGTTACCAAGCTTTATTACAGTTTAACAAAGCCTTAGAAATCTTAGAGCACGCTTTTGAGCTCTTCCCCTCCAATGAGTTTATTTTATTACACTATGCCAAAATTTTATTTCAAGTTGGAGAAGATGAAAATGCGTACTTTTGCTTTTCAAAACTCATTGCTTCTATTGAAAACAATGCAACCGGAGAAATTTCTCTGACTCAAGCCCAAGCCATGGTGTATTTTACTTTGCTTAAAATCAGAATGGGAGAAAATGAAAACATCGAAGAGTTTTCCCAGCTCGTCAGCGTCATCATCAATGAATACCTGACAGAGCCTAGCCAAGAATTAATTTCAAATACCTATGTGCCCTTGTTGCCTATCAAAACAGAGCAAAAAGAAAAACTATTACACACGAATAATGTCTTTGTGCAAAAAAGTTGTCATTTAAGAGTAAAAACACATGAGCATCCTCGATTGCTTAAAAAGAAAGCAAAGTTGCATATTGGATTTATCGCGCACAGCTATCATCCCACACATCTAGGGTTTGATATCAATCAGCTGTTGCTGAGTTTTTCTGAGCAGTCTCTCGTGAAATGCTACCAGTTTTATAGCCAGATGGAGCTTCAACCTGAAACACCCATTGGAAATTATCATTGCTTTGAGCATGTAAACATTGATGACTGTGCAAATCAAATTATCACAGATGGTACGGATGTGCTTATCAACTTAACACCCTATCACTTGCTAGATGTACCTGAAATTTTTGCTTTAAATGCAGCGCCAGTGAAAATTGGACTCTATCCTCAACCATTCAGTTTAGATAATACTTTTTATGAATACCAGCTTGTTACAGGTACTGAATCCATCACCTACAAAAACCCCGTCATTCGTTTAACACGAGGGTTAACGCCAGAGAATACCGCAGCACTAGAAAAAGCCTGTCAACAGACTTGGAAAAATTACTTGACGGGGAGGCCGCAAGATGTCATTGAGTAATGACTTGTTTTTCAAAGTAGGAGTCTGTCATTGAGAGCACAGCGAAACAATCCAGGCTTTGGTTGCTAGATTGCCACGTCGAGAGTACCCTTCTCGCAATGACGACAGTTTCTGCGAGTAGGCGATCACCACAACGCATAAAGCCAAATTACGAAGTCTGTTTTATTCAAAGTAATTTGGTTTTAGGCTAGGCGTCGAGTCTTAAGCAACCGGAGTGTACATAGACGTACATGAGGATTGCGAAATGACGAAGACAACAACGCATAAAGCCAAATTACGAAGAATAAATTAGGTTTTTAATTGCTGGCCATAGAGAAAGGTCACATTCATCCTTCTATTTTCATATCCAGATTTAAACTTAAAGTGATCAGATTTATGAAATAAAGCGGAGTCGAAGATGACAATTCTGTTTTCTTTATAGGGGATGACCACTTCTTTTGCATTACTTTTTTCGATAAAGTCTTTGATTTTAAATTGATTGTTATTGTAGTCTGAAAATTTCCAATTTTTTGGCGAAGCTTTATCATAAACCACTAGGCCGCCGGAATTCTTATCTAGATTGGCATCTTCTGGTGTAATCCAGAGATTTAGATTAACTTCCGCAAAGTCCGCATGCAAGTTGATGGCCGGTCTATCGTGGGTGCATTTAAAACACCAGGATTGCATCAAATGTAAATCTTTAAATATTTTAGGGAAGCAAGCTTTGATATCAGCGGAAATTTGAAACAGTAGCTCGGTACCAAATCCATTCATCATCATGGCACCTAGATAACCATTTTGATACATTTTATGCCAGATGGTTGCTTCCATGCAGTAGTTCCTGATACCTTCAAGCGCTGCTTGACTCAAAAAATCATCAACTACAATCATATGCGGATCGGAAGTCAAATAGTCCTCTTGCAACCGCTCAAAATCTAATCTTTCATTGAGTGACAGATGATTGAGTCGTTTTAGTTCTGGAAGGTATACATAATTTGAAACCGTTGGCGCCACTTTTAGGGCGTCTGTTAATCTGAAGCGTTGATGCATGTTTTTTTCAATGATTTCCAGGGGCATTTTATCAATGATTTCTTTCAAATTTGAGCGAACCATCTCAAACTCTGCTCCTATTTTGTTATTTTTTATTAAATAATCTAACTGCTCATAATCGTGTATGATTTTAGAGGGTAATGCATCCACCTCAGGCGTCTGCATGTTGGTGTTAGCGCTTTTCAAAAAAATGCTTTGTCTGACGGCTATCGCGGCCTCATCATAGCGTCCTAGCGCTACCAAAGAATTAATAAGTGTTGGATAGGTTGATTGATTATTACAATTCAACGCCAATGCTTTTTTGCAATGCTTAACAGCGGATTCAAAGCGATTCAACTTAAAATCAATCCCCCCTTTGCTTGACCAAAAAATAGAAATCACCGGCTCCTTCTTCAAGGCTTTATCAATGTACTTATCCGCCTCTTCGGTGAGACCCATGTTATTTAAGCATACCGCATAATCATGATTTGTGAATGGGCAAAATGGATCCATTTCTAATGCTTTCTTGAGAAAAGGCATGGCTTCATCAAATTTAGAATTCTCAATGCGTACGGCACCCATGGTTCTATAAATCACAGGATTATCTGGATTGATCTTTAACAGACTCTCAAACAACCTGTCACTGTCTGCGTAATTCCCGACTTTGTAAGCCTGTATGGCTTGCTGAAATTGCTGCTGACCGTCTTGATAATTTTTCTGCGCAACTTGCTCTGGTGTGTTTTTTTGCTTTTTACTAGCCGTCATTGTTGACTCTCCTAATAATTGGGTACTAATAAACGCTGGCCGTATAGAAAAGTAATATTTAGCCTGCGTTTATCAAATTGATCTTTAAACTTTATTTCATCCGTCTCGTGAAACAGAGTTGAGTTAAACATTAAAATTCGGTTTTCTTTATAAGGAATACGAATCGGTTTTGCGCAAGCATTTCTCAAAAATTCCCTGATTTTGTTTTGACTGGAATTATAGTCGCTGAAAGTCCAATTATCGGGAGACTCTTTATCCCACACAATCAATCCACATTTGCTTGGATCTAATACTGAGTCTTGCTCGGTTACCCACAAGTTCAAATTAACCGCAGCAAAATCCGCATGCAAGGTGATTCCTTTTAAATGACTATCGCATTTAAAAGACCACGCTTGATTTAACCGATGACCAGAAAATATCCTAGGCATCTTTTTAGGAATTTCTCTGGCTATCTGCAGTAATAATGGGTTTGAAAATCCCGCACCTAACATCGCCCCCAAATACCCTGTGTGATACACTTTTTTCCAAATACTAGATTCTACACAATGCCGCCTAAGATTAACCAAGGTTTCTGGCTTTAAAAAATCATCAATACAAACCATTTCTGGCTTACTATCAAAATACTCTTCCTCAATGGCTTGATAATTCAACTCTGGATTTAATGCACCACCAGGGATTTCTTCTGGGCAGTAAATATGTATACTTTCACAAAAAGAAGGCGCTATGCTCTGAATCATTTTAGCATTCAGCTTGATAGAGTAAGGCATGTTTTTATCAGGATACGCTTCCAAAATTTCCTGCAGGCTATCCAGGTAAGCCACGTGATCGCTGGCTTTCACATACCCTCTCTCAATTAAATATTGTAGCTGTTGATAGTCATGCTCCACTTTGTGGCGCATCACTCCATTTTCAGGCAGAAAAACTCTACCTTCATCTACGCTTTGTCTCGCTTTGCTTAAATAATGTAAAGCTGTTTTATTGTCTTCCTTCCAAAGACTTACCAAGCCTAAATTAGTATAAACCTCATGAGTCTCGTGCTTTAACTCAATTGCCTTTTTAAATGCAGTTTCCGCTTCTTCAATTGAATCCACTCTCAAATACTTAAAACCCAGCATAGCGTAAATTTCGGCATGATTCGGATTGAGTTGCAAAACTTTTTTACATGACTCTATTGACAATAAAGGCTCATTTTTTTCTTGTTGAATTAAAGCCAGAATAATATATGCTTGCTCTGAGTTTTTGTTTTTTTGAATAGATAAATTAATCAGCATCTCAGCTTCTGATAACTTACCGAGCTTAAAAAAAGCATACGCTTTAAAACGATAAGCTTCGCTGTCATTGGCATAAATTGCAATCGTCTGATCACAAAGTTTTACCAATTCATCATAAGCTTTAAAATCAGCCAATTCAGACATGATTTGATATAACGCAACCTGATCACGCGGCACGCTCTTAATCATTGGTTTTTTAGACACGGATCCCTCCTGTAGTGCGCACTCAACCCTGCGCCGCATAGTCAAAGTAATTGATTTTTAGGCTAGGCGTCGAGTCACTAGCAACCGAAATGCACATGTAGCACCTGAGTCTTGCGAGCAGACGAAGACTATATACCAAAGATACTCCAAAATACCTTTTCCTAGCTGCTCCAACCTTGAAGCATCTTGGGTATAGCATGCTTCATTTTTTCACTCCGAAGTATACTTTAAAACCTTACTTTTTGACGCGACAACCGTGTCATGCTTATTTTTAGTATCTGACAATAAGTTTAAAGATTTTTCAAAAATCACATGATGCATCTCTTTTAGCTCTAGCAACAGCCCATGCACCTCCTCATCCAGATAGTCTTCAGGCGTGAAAACCAATAAATTAATCTCTGCCTGGCATTGATTTAAAGCGCCCTGAAAGGCATCGAAATCACTCCAATTATTCAGAATATCCTGATAAGAGGCAATAATTCCACCAATTTCTGCGTGTAATTTATTTTTCATTATTTTTTGAACTCAAGTAATCTTGATAAGAAATCGCATCCCAACCAGATTTGATAGTGTTCATTAGGCGCAATACTTCCTCTACCATTTCAGCGCTATTTTTATAGCTTGCTTCTAATACTCGGTTCATCATGTAATGATATAAATTATCTAAGTCAGCAGCTAACGCCTCACAATCTTTTTGAGGATCTAAGCTAGCCTGTAGGATCCCTAAGATAGTCACTACTTGACTCAAGCATTCGCCTTTCACTTTAATATTATTTGCTTCGATTGCATGTTTTGCTAACGCCAGCTTTTCAATCACAAACTGCATTAAATATTGGACTGTTTGATGTGGATCAAAATTCAAATCCTCTGTTTTACTTTGATTGACTTGCTTATATGCTTGCGATCCTTTATTCATACTACACAGTCCTTATTTTTTAGTAAAA
>JAHFQF010000022.1:16352-16980 GCA_023266435.1 Legionellales bacterium
TTTACAAAATTATCTAACTGTTGGCTTAAGAAGTCCGAGGTGGATTTTAATTGCGCAACCAGTCGGTCCATGGCATTAAATTGTTCCAACAGACGAGTTTCTAATTTGTTTAAACGATCTTGCAATTTGGCGCGATCAGCCTTGATTTCCACAATGTCTTTATTCAGTTTCTCAATGGTATTAGCCAATGCGCCTCCTGTGGTTAATACCAAGTTTACTGTATTTTCCACTTCATTGGATAAGGCTGTATTGTTTTTAGAAAAAATATTACTGACATCATCGTAGTTATTTTGCAGGGCGCCATCCAGAATGGTTGCATTGATTTCTAATTTTCCTGTTTTAGCAACGGTTTTAATACCAATATCAGACAAAGAATGATAATCAGCAGCACTATCTGTTCCTCTATAATTTACAGCTTTACGTAAGGTATACAGTAAGCTTCTAACGGTGGCATCACCAATCAATGCACCAGTTTGATTGTCTTTATCTTCATTGACTACATATTTGGTTAAACCTTGAATGGTATCAACCAAAGCATTGTACTTAGTAACAAAATCCGTAATGAGTGTTTTGGTGGCAGTTGAGTCTTCCACAACATTAAGCGTATAAGCATTCACTATGTCTGTTT
>JAHFQF010000183.1:0-1601 GCA_023266435.1 Legionellales bacterium
ATTTAGAAACGCCGATAGCAAAACCAAGTGGAAAGAAGATTGGAGGGAGAGCAGGGCATAGCATGGTACCCACTAGTGCGCCAGTAAGCGCCGTTCCCAACCATAAGGCCTTACGTCTTCTTTCGGAGCGCCACTTACCGCCTTTTACAAAAAAATCGTCCAAAGCCATAGCCATAATGGAGCCTCTCTGTAGTTTGTGTTACTTGGCTATCTTTAAAAATATAGCCAAGAAAACTCATCTACACAATGGGGTGTGATTGCACGTCTATTATGCGGTCTTTAATCAGGCATTATTTTCCTAGATAATTTTAAAGCAAATAACGGCACAGATTGTGGGGGGGGTCGCCGAAAGAAATAAATACAAAGCGCTGATATGATGTTGATCAAAACTTTTGCTTAAAATAGAGTAGCCCGCTGGATTTGGGGCATTTGCAATAACAGTTAAACCACCACCTGTTACCGCGCCTGCAGCAAGCGCATATTTAAATTGATCCGATAAGCCTTCTACTAAAGAACCTAGATAAGTTAAAGCAGCATTGTCTATAACCGCAGTGAGCAATGTTGCGCTATAATAAATCGCATTAACGCTAAGTTGAGAAAACACAGGTTGTAGCCACCAGGTTTGCTGGCCTGATAAAATTACCAAGCCTGATAAAAATAGTGAAACTAAAAAGGCTTCCCGGATAATTAATTTATTTTGATATTGACTATAAGTGGTTGCTAAGCCCAAAAATATTATAAAAACACCTATAAAAAGCAAGTGCTCATGAGCAAAAACAATCACAGCTATTAATAGAGATAGGTGAATTAAGATAATTGATGCCGGCATTTTTATTTCAGGTAGCTTAATTTTTTTAATGAGTTTAAGTTCATTTTTAAATAAAACAGTTAATAAAAAGCTGTTAATAAATACTGCCAAAGCCGCACGCCAACCAAAAGTAGAAAGTGTAAATGCCAAGTTCCAATCCCATTTTTCTGCAACCATTAAAATAGGCGGGGCAGCAAACGGTGTCAGCACACCGCCAATGCTGATATTGACAAAAAGAGTGCCAATTGTTGCGTATTTTAGCTTATTTGAAATCTGTTGAGAGTAAAAATGCTCTTTTAATATTAAGGCGGATAAGGTCATTGCTGCAGGCTCGGTAATTAGAGAGCCAAGTAAAGGGGTGAATGAAAGTGTTACAAAGAAAAAGCTTATAGCGGGATTGATTGGCAAAACCCTTGATAAATTAGTTATGCAGTTTAATGAGAACTCCAAGATTGGCTTACTGGCAGCTATGGTCATAATCACAAAAACAAAAAGGGGTTCGGTAAACCTTAAGTTACCAATGTAGCTTGTTGCTTCTGCCTTACCTTGCAAGACAAGGAATAGTATGATGAATACAATTGCCCACAAGCCAAATACCACCTCAACTTCGCCTAAAAGGTGCAATACACTCCCATGTTGTGGATATTTATGAGCTAGTACTTTAAAAATATGAGTTGAAAAAGTATGCAAAATTGCAATCATAAAAATCATAGTGGCTGTGACTTCCATGAGAGTTGCTGACATGGGTATGTTTTATCCTTAAGATACTGAAGTCCCTGCATCGTTCATCTTG
>JAHFQF010000183.1:1611-4324 GCA_023266435.1 Legionellales bacterium
TGTGATTATACTCGTTTACTAAAGGTTTTAAAACCGACCATCCCAATGCATGACTTTAAGAGAAGGTCAGCCTTCTATTAGTTACAAAACTCTGAGTTTCGATCTATAGTTAAAAGAGGCAACACCAAACAAGGAAACGTTGTATGGATCATAATCTCATGAGCACTGGCTCTGTACAAAATGATTTGATTGTGGTGGCGCTACTTTTTATAGGTATGTTAATCTTAGTTTTTTTCTTAGCTAAAGCACAAGCCTACATTGATAAAAAGGTGATTGGAAAACTGAAAGCAGAGTCGCACGCGCGTTATTTAACTAAGATGGGCAAGATGCCTGACACGGTAAAGCCGAAAAAAAACGACGGCAAGAGCGCACCTGTCGCCGTTGAGCTACACGATGAAGTGATGCGCCAAAAAATTGAAAAGTTACGCTTAGAAAAATTAAACAAAAATAACAAATAATCCTAAGCGCTCTGCGCGGGTAATCTAAGCGCGCAGCAGAAGACGAAAAAAAACTCTTGCTACCAAGCTTGAATAGCTTCCTCTCCAAACAGTTCCTTTGCTTGATTAATGACGGCCTCTGAGTGCATGGCTTCAATGAGTTTTTGATATTTGGGGTCATTTTCTTCCTCTGTGCGGACAACGAGGAGATTTGCATAAGGAGAGTTTGCGTTTTCTATCCATAAAGCATCACGTGAGGGACGGAGCTTTGCATTCATAGCAAAGGTGGTATTAATCACCGCAAAATCCACCTCACTTAAGACGCGCGGTAATTGAGCAGCATCCAATAACTGAATTTTAAGTTGATGTGGGTTCTCTACGATATCCTGGACGGTTGCCAAATAATTGCTGGGATCGGCAAGCGTAATTAAGCCATTTTGATGCAATAATAGCAGCGCTCTGGCTCCATTGCTGGGATCATTGGGGATTGCAACGGTCGCACCTTCTGGAATTTGCTTATCAGGATGTTTAGACGAATAAATACCCATTGGAAATACAAACGTGCGCGCAATGGCTTTTAAGTGATAACCACTTTGCAGACTCATGGCATCCAAATACGGCTGGTGTTGGAACATGTTGGCGTCAATACTGCTTTCGGCCAATGCGACATTGGGGGTCATGTAATCTTCGAATTCAACTAGCTGTATATCTAAGCCTAAATGTGTATTGCCTTCTTTGACCGCTGTGCGCATGAGCTCTGCTTCTGGGCCAGCAATGGCCCCTAAAATAATGGCATTTTCGCCGCGATTAGAACGATTACAACCTGCTAATAGCACACAGCAAGTAGCTAAGAGTGCAATCATATACAACAATTTTTTCATGCTAAGCTCCAAAAGCGTTCGTAGGTATTAGATAGGCATCGATATGTTGGGCTAGTGGTTAAACCAGCGCTTCACAATCAAGTCGCCTAAAGATTGGACGCATTGTACCATAGCAATTAAAACCAGCACAGTCAGTGTCATAGTTAGAGTATCAAAACGTTGATAGCCATCATGGATAGCTAGGCTGCCTAAACCACCACCACCAACAGCGCCTGCCATTGCAGAGTAACCAATTAAATTCACCACAGTGAGGCTAAAACCACGAATCAGATCAGGCATCGCATCTTGTAAATAAATATGTCGTAAGGCCTCTAAAGGTTTTGCGCCTAGCGCATTGGCTAACTCAAACAAGCCAGCAGGTAGGTTTAACAGGCTGTTTTCAACGATGCGAGCAAAAAACGGAATGGCCGCCAAGGTGAGTGATACGATAGCAGCATTAGTCCCAATAGAAGTGCCTACCAGCAAACGAGTAAAAGGGACTATCGCGCACATTAAGATGATATAAGGAATAGAGCGGCCAATATTGACTGTTAGACTTAAACCTCTATAGAGCACAGGCTGTTCCCAAGGGCCATTTTTGCGGCATAAGAACAAGACACAGCCGAGTAATAAGCCAAAGAAAGCCGTAAATGTTGCTGATGCAAAAGTCATATAGGCTGTTTCAAGGGTCGCTTGCCACAAATGATTAATCAACATAGTCAATTTGCTCTATTACACAATGGTGTTCAGTTAAAAAAAGTAAGGCATTATCGATAGACTTTGCGGGCCCCGCTAAAGTAGCGAGCATAAATCCCAAGGTCTTTTCTTGCAGCTGCTCAATATGCGCTTGTAAAATATTCACAGTCACGCCAATGTGTGAAATCAAATGACTGAGTAAAGGTTGGGTAGTTGCTTCTCCCACAAAAGCGATGCGATACAGGCCAATTGCAGAGGTTTTTGCGATTTCCTGCAAATGCTCTGCCAGACCGCTGGGTAGACTTAAATGAATGGTTTTTTGTACTAGCTCTCGGGTGACCTTGTGGACAGGTTTAACGAACAGATCCAAGACAGGACCTTGCTCAATGACGCGTCCTTGATGCAGAACAAGGGCTTTATCACACAGTTGCTTAATGACATCCATTTCATGGGTAACTAATAAAATACCTACTTTTAATCGCGTAGCAATTTCTTTGAGTAATTGTAAAATATTTTGCGTGGATTGCGGATCTAGGGCAGACGTAGCCTCATCACACAGTAATAACTTGGGATCGCGGGCCAAAGCACGTGCTATGGCGACGCGTTGTTTTTGTCCACCACTGAGTGCACTGGGATACGCATCTCTTTTATCAGCAATGTGGCAGAGTTCTAATAATTGCATGACTTTGTTGTGAATCTCAGCAGAAGAAAAATGACCGC
>JAHFQF010000023.1 GCA_023266435.1 Legionellales bacterium
AAGCTCATGATGCAACGTGCACAAGAAACAGGCATACATGTTACTGACTTTATGTTGGACAATGCCCTGGCAGAATACGCAAGCAGCAAAAAACAAACCCCTCAGCAATTAAGAGAGAACTTAAATAAAGCGGGTATCTCTTATGATGAGTTCAGAGAAGATTTTCGTACAGAGCTCACTGTCAGCCAACTGCAACAACGCGATATTTGGAGCCAAATTCGAATCAGTAATCAAGAGGTTGATGCTTTCCTAAAATCACCCGAAGGGCAAAATGTCTCCGGCACTCAATATTTGGTTGGTCATATTTTTCTAGCATTGCCCGAATCCCCAACGGCAGATCAAATTGAAAAAACTGCTGCTAAAGCGAATAGCGTCTATCAATCCTTGCAAGCAGGCGCAGATTTTACTGAGACTGCCATTCGAGTCTCTCAAGGTCCCCAGGCCCTCAATGGAGGCTCTTTAGGATGGCGAGCACTGAATGAGCTCCCCTCTCTCTTTAGTCAAGATCTCGCCTCCTTGCCCAAAGGTGCATTAAAAGGCCCTTATCAAAATGCGAGCGGATTTCACATCATCAAATTGATGGATAAACATCAGCAATTTTTAGATAAAAATCCTGTGCAGCTGCATGTACGCCATATCGTTGTAAAACCTAATATTCTTACGAATGACGCAGAGGCAAAAGAACAATTGTCCTTAATTAAAGCCCTCTTGGCAGATGGTAGAAAATTTGAAGATTTGGCTAAAGAGTACTCTCATGACAGCGCCAGCGCTACACAAGGCGGAGATTTAGGTTGGGTATCCCCGAATGAAATCCCACCTGAGTTTCGCCAAGCTGTCAATCGCTTACAACCTGGTCAGATCAGCGAGCCTGTGAAAACTGAGATGGGGTGGCAGCTGATTCAGCTGATCGATCGCAAACGGTTTGAATGGGATGAGGCCAGTTCACGCACCAAAGCCAAAGAGCTTATTCAAGCCAGAAAATTTGAAGAAAAATTGATTGATTGGCAACGACAGCTTTTAGATGAGGCTTATATCGAAGACGCTGTATAACATGAAAACGCTCGCTGTTACTGTTGGAGAACCTGCGGGCATCGGTCCTGATTTGATCGTGCACTGGCTACTAGGCCTGAAACCGCAAACTGTCTCTTGTGCCTATGAGATTTTTGCGCCAGAGTCATTAATTTTAGAACGCGCACAATCAGTGGGCGTTTCACTCAAAGCGCACCTTCAGCAATTACCTATCACTTTTGTAGGCATCCCACTTGCACGACCTGTGATTGCAGGACAACTTGACACACACAATGTACCTTTTGTGCTTGAGAGTTTACAGCAGGCAGTTCAAGCATGTTTGAACCGCCATTGCCAAGGACTCATCACAGCGCCTATTCATAAAGCGCACATTAATCAAGCTGGGATTCCTTTTACTGGACATACTGGGTATTTGGAAACGGCGTGCCAATGCAAGCATAGTCTGATGCTGTTTGTTGCAGACACGCTTAAAGTTGCGCTCACGACTATCCACATTCCGCTTTCACAGGTGCCAAAAGCTTTAACTCCACAAAAACTGGAAGACAGTATCCGATTGTTGTCTCAGGATTTACAGCGCTGGTTTGGGATTGCTCACCCTAAATTAGCGATACTAGGCCTCAATCCTCATGCGGGTGAAAATGGTTATTTGGGTACTGAAGAAATCTCTATTCAAAAACCTGTGATCACAAAACTACGACAACAAGGATTTGATCTCAGTGATCCGATACCAGCCGACACGGCTTTCAATCCTGAGATTTCAAAAAAATACGATGCATTACTGGCAATGTACCATGATCAAGGTCTGGCTCCAATTAAAACCTTGGGATTTGGGCAAGCTGTGAATGTCACACTGGGCCTGCCATTTATCAGAACCTCTGTTGATCACGGCACGGCTTTAACGCTAGCAGGCACCCGACAAGTGAATGCCTATGGTTTTCAACGTGCAGCTGACTTGGCAGCAACACTTTCTGATACAGGAAACTCTTTTCATGCGTAAGCGCTTTGGCCAGCATTTTTTAAGTGACAAACGCATTATTGATAAAATCATTCAATGTATTTCCCCTCGAACCACCGATCACTTTTTAGAAATTGGTCCCGGACAGGGCGTATTAACCATTCCCCTGTTAAAAACTGACGCTGCGCTTCATGCTATTGAGATTGATCGTGATTTAGGTCAGGAGTTATCAAATTTAAAGACGTTATACCCCAAGTTTGAGCTCACCATTGAAGATTTTTTAAAATGGGCAGAAAAAAACACACTCACAACGCCCATGCGCATTGTAGGGAATTTACCCTACAACATCACCACCCCTATTTTTTTCGCGTTACTACCGTATAGTGATAGCATGATTGACTGTCATTTTATGATTCAAAAAGAGGTAGGGAAACGCATTATCGCAATACCGAGTACAAAAGCCTATGGTCGCCTGACTGTCATGATGCAGTATCACTATGACATTGATTATTGCTTTGACGTCCCCCCTGGCGCGTTTTCTCCTCCACCTAAAGTGGATTCATGCATCATTCGTTTGCGTCCAAAGCATAAAAAACCTTTACAAGCCCTCAATTATGATTTATTTATGCATCTCACCGCCACGGCGTTTCAATATCGTCGTAAGCAGTTGAGTAATAGTTTAAAAACAATTTGCGACAGCACAATGATTGAACGTGCAAATTTGAACCCAAATCTGCGGCCAGATGCTTTAAGTGTGCGTGATTTTGTGACTCTCAGTAATTATTTGTGGCAATCACAACAGTGTTTAGGAACTCACAATGACTAACTCCCCTCAAGCCGATGTTCACTATAAAAAGCTGATTGCCTGTATCCTATTAGGGATAATTTGGTGGTTTTTGCCCACCCCTGATGGGATGCAGACAGAAGGTTGGCATGTTTTAGCCGTGTTTGTCGTCACGATCTTGGCACTGATTATCAAACCGTTACCTATGGCTGTCACAACCTTGGTTGCAATGACCATCCTGATTGTGACTAACACGATTCCCCTGGGTGTTGCGATAGGTGGCTTCTCAAGCCAACCTATTTGGTTAATGCTTATTGCTTTGTTTGTTGCTCAAGGATTTGTGGTGACTACCCTAGGCAAAAGACTCGCGCTTATTTTCACCAGATTATTTGGAAAAAGTACCATTGGCTTAAGTTACGGCCTCGCTTTTACGGATTTTTTATTAGCGCCAGCCATTCCCAGTGTAACAGCACGCTCTGCGGGCATCATTTTTCCGATCTTACAAGGCATTGCTACTACCTATGAGAGCTACCCACACAGCCCTTCTGCTCGCAAAATTGGCGGATTTATCACCGTTACTGCCTTTCAGATAACTTGCATCACCAGCGCCATGTTTTTAACTGCCATGGCAGCGAACCCTCTGTTAGCCAGCCTCACTGCACAACAAGGTTATGAGTTGTCCTGGGGCACATGGGCTACTGCTGGCATTTTGCCAGGACTAGTCAGTTTAATTCTAATACCTTGGCTCATTTATCTGATTTACCCCCCTGAAATACGCCATACCCCTAAAGCGGCTGAAGAAGCCACCGCTCAGCTCAAAGCGCTAGGGCGTTTTTCACTCAATGAAATGATCATGGCTGGGACTGCACTGCTGCTAATTGCTCTATGGATCTTCGGAGATAAATTACATATCAATGCGCTGACTACGGCATTGCTTGGGCTTAGCATTCTCCTGATCACAGGGGTGTTACGATTGCGCCATATTCTAGAACACCATACCGCTTGGGAAACTTATATTTGGTTCGCTATCTTGGTTATGATCGCCGGTAGATTAGGCGATACAGGCATCATTTCATGGTTTAGTGAACGCATGGTCACTCCTTTACAAGGCTATCATTGGCAGGTTGCTTTTCCTGCCTTACTGCTGGTTTATTTTTATAGTCATTATTTTTTCGCGAGCTCTACTGCACATGTTAGCTCAATGTATGTACCTATTTTAGTGGTTTCGATAATGTTGGGTACACCACCTATGTTGGCCATTCTCAGTTTGATATTTGCCTCTAATTTATTCGGCGGATTAACTCACTATAGTTTGGCGCCAGCACCCTTTTTATATGGGGCAGGCTACGTACCGCTGGCTACTTGGTGGAAAATTGGTTTTCTCGTGAGTATTGCCAATTTATTGATTTGGGGTTTAGTCGGAGGATGTTGGTGGCATATACTGGGACTCTGGTAATCCGCTAACACGAAGGAACGCTCTCAATGGATCTGAGACCCAAACTGTATCACGAGCTCATTTCATACTATTCAATGATCGCGCGCTTAGGGTTATGTGAAAAGGGGGTACCCTTTCAGAGCCAAGAAATGGACATCCACCTGCGGTTACATCACTTGTCGCCGCAATACGCGCGCATCCAACCTAACATGACGATTCCTACTTTAGTGCATGAGGAGGTTATTAAAACATCCAGTTTAGATATCTTATATTACGTGGATTCTAGCTTTCAGGGCCCCCCTTTGCAACCACAGGATCTGTCTCGATATCCTCATATGCAACTGTGGTTAAACCTGCACTATCAAGAGCCTTATTTAATCGAGTCTTTAACCTTTGCACATTTAAATCTTTGTAATCCATTATTGCGGAGAATCATTAAGAAAGGGTTAGAGAGGCAAGTCAAACGTATCCATCAATATAGCAGTGAAAATCATGATCTCACTCAATTCTATTTAAAAAAACTCGCACTCATTGAGGATCGTCGACAGCGTTTTTCACCAGAAAGATTACAAAAAACTTATGACTCTGCTTTACAGCAAATCATTCAGCACTTAGACAAATTAGAAAAACAGCTACAGCAGCAACCTTGGTTAACAGGCGCGCAGTATACTTTAGCGGATATTGTCTGGACTGTATTTTTATCTCGATTATTTTTTATCGATCAAGAAAAACTGGTAGAATCTCGACCTGCGGTCTATGCCTATTGGAGGCAAGTGCAGCGTCGACCTAGTTTTCAGGCTGCTCAAATCTGCTCAACCCTTAGTGCTACACAGATTTTCAAACTGCTCTGTGCTAAAATTTTTTCGAAAAATGATTTGTTTGATTAAGTGATAAAACGATGGCTACTTATGTCATAGGAGATGTGCAAGGTTGTTACAATTGCTTGCAAGCGTTACTAGAAAAAATACACTTTAGTAAAAACAGTGATCGCCTGTGGTTTGTAGGAGATCTGATCAATCGTGGTCCACGATCCTTAGAAGTTTTACGATTCATCCAATCATTAGGTAATACTACCCAGGTTGTTTTAGGCAATCATGATCTGGGATTGCTGATTCATTGGAAAAACAAACGTGTCATGAGAGACACGGCGCTACTGGATGAGATCTTAGCAGCGCCTGATGCAGACGCACTGTTACATTGGCTACGCCAACAACCCCTGATGTTTGTTGATCACGATCAGCGTATTATTCTGACTCATGCTGGACTGTATCCCTTATGGTCCATTAAGACAGCCAGTCAACACGCTGATTTATTGTCTCATGCTTTAAAAAGTGACCAATTTGAAACCGTCTTATCTCAATTAGCCGGTGATGAGCCTGTCCGTTGGCAAGATACGCTGAGTGATTTAGAAAAACATCGTTTTATTTGTAATGCTTTCACTAGGATGCGTTACATTTCCCCAGAGGGTGCCTTACAATTACAATACAAAGGGCCAGCTGATTTTATCCACGACGCTTTATTTGCGTGGTTTCTGCATCCTCAGTTGGATTTGCAGAACTATCGCTTGGTTTTTGGACACTGGGCCGCTTTACAAGGGCAGTGCTCACATCCTCAAATTGAAGCCATTGATACTGGCTGTGCTTGGGGAGGGATGCTGACTGCTTTGCGCATCGAAGATAACTTACGTTTCTCTTTAGATTGTAGTAGTCAAAAGGGAGGCTTTTAACTAAAATCTGGCTACAAAACGAGAATGATTCTTATATGAAAGCCTGCGTAACCCTTTGATTTGCTAGCTCTATTGACTGATCGTAGAGGCTTCGTCACAATAGGAGCAATTGGAGAGGGCTATGTCCGAAGGACGTGGTCTTTTAGACTATCGTGTAAAAAACCACATGATCTATATCGTTGTCAACTCATTTTGCTAAATGGAGATCTTTGGCATGTGCAAGCATTGGCTAAAACTTAACCGCCTATTTCTATTGATAGCATTGGGCTTTAGCTCGATTGCACAGGGGATGCCACAATTTAATATGACCCGTGGTGTCACGCCAATCAGTCATGACATATTCCATTTGCATATGACCATTTTTTGGATTTGTACTGCCATTGCCGTTGTAGTCTTTGGCGTCATGTTCATTGCAATACTGAAGCACCGAAAATCTCAGGGACATCAAGCGTCACATTTTCATGAGAGCACCGCCGTTGAAATTATCTGGACCATCATTCCTTTCTTGATTCTGATCGCAATGGCCATTCCTGCAACTAAAGTGTTGATCCGCTTAGAAGACGCCAAAAATCCTGACATCAACATCAAAGTCACTGGGATACAATGGAAGTGGCAGTACGACTATATCGATGAAGGCTTTAGCTTCATCAGTAATTTAAAAACACCTGAAGAAGAAATAAAAAACTTAAAACCTAAAAATCCAAACTACCTGCTTGAAGTCGATAACGAAGTAGTTGTTCCAATTAACAAAAAAATCCGTTTTTTAACTACGGCCCAAGATGTAATCCATTCTTGGTGGGTGCCGGCTTTGGGTGTGAAGAAAGACTCAATTCCTGGTTTCATCAATGAGACGTGGGCCTTAATTGAAGAGCCTGGTGTTTATCGAGGACAATGTGCCGAACTTTGTGGTAGAAACCATGGATTCATGCCTATCGTGGTACGTGCAGTCTCCGAAACGGAGTATGCCGAATGGGTTGCCCAACAATTGGCTCAAAAGGCAGATAACGAAGCGCTGTCTGGTAAGACCCTCACGTTAGAAGAGCTCATGCAAAAAGGGGAAGAGGTCTACAAAGTACAATGCGTTGCTTGCCACCAAACAACGGGCCAAGGTTTACCTGGCGTCTTTCCTGCGCTTAAAAATAGTCCGGTTGCTACAGGTGACATTACGAAGCACATCGATATCGTACTCAATGGTGTGAATGGCACAGCCATGCAAGCGTTTGGCAAAATGCTCAATGATTATGAAATTGCAGCAGTCGTTACGTACGAACGCAATGCCTGGGGTAACAATACCGGTAATATCGTACAACCAATGGATATTCAGGCAGCTCGCAAATAATTTCACTGAATTAGCGATTTAGATTGTAAAGAGGACACAGAAATCATGGCACACGACGCACATGCCCACGAGCACCATGGTCCAGCCAAGGGCTTTATGCGCTGGGTTTTAACCACCAACCACAAAGACATCGGAACAATGTATCTCATCCTAAGTCTGATCATGTTTTTTGTCGGCGGAATCATGGCACTGTTGATTCGTGCTGAGCTTTTCAGTCCCGGCTTACACATTTTTGATCCCAATACATTCAACCAATTGACGACCATGCATGGCCTCATCATGGTATTTGGTGCAGTCATGCCTGCTTTCGTGGGACTAGCCAACTGGATGATCCCTTTAATGATTGGCGCGCCAGATATGGCTATGCCCCGCATGAACAATCTGAGCTTTTGGATACTGCCTTTTGCGTTTACTATTTTGGCGTCTACTCTACTCATGGAAGGAGGTGCGCCAAACTTTGGCTGGACGTTCTATGCACCTTTATCTACGTCTTATGGTCCACCTAGCACAGACTTCTTTATCTTGAGCGTACACTTGATGGGGATTTCATCCATCATGGGCGCTATCAACGTGATCGCCACCATTTTAAATCTACGCGCCCCTGGCCTCAGTATGATGAAGATGCCTATCTTCGTTTGGACCTGGCTCATCACGGCTTTCTTATTGATCGCGGTAATGCCTGTTCTAGCAGGCGCTGTGACCATGATGCTCACAGATAGACATTTTGGCACCTCCTTT
Source organism: Legionellales bacterium (assembly GCA_023266435.1). Lineage (GTDB taxonomy): Bacteria > Pseudomonadota > Gammaproteobacteria > Berkiellales > Berkiellaceae > JAHFQF01. The sequence goes on from JAHFQF010000023.1 coordinate 8,007, forward strand.
TTCTCTGCTGCAGGTGGCGGGGATCCCGTGATGTTCCAACACATATTCTGGTTTTTTGGTCATCCGGAAGTGTATATCATGATTTTACCTGCTTTCGGTGTGGCTTCTCAGATCATCCCTACCTTTGCACGTAAACGCTTATTTGGTTTTTCGTCCATGATTTATGCAACCTCTAGTATTGCATTCCTTTCCTTTATCGTATGGGCTCACCATATGTTTACTACGGGGATGCCGGTTGCTGCAGAGTTATTCTTTATGTATGCAACGATGTTAATTGCCGTACCTACAGGGGTGAAGGTGTTTAACTGGGTTACTACTATGCTGAAAGGCTCGCTGACCTTTGAAACCCCGATGCTCTTCTCTATAGCCTTTGTGATACTATTCACCTTTGGCGGTTTCTCTGGCTTAATGCTATCTATTGCCCCCTCAGACATGCAATACCATGATACCTATTTCGTTGTCGCTCACTTCCACTATGTATTAGTACCCGGTGCTGTATTCTCCATCATGGCTGCTACCTATTTCTGGCTACCTAAGTGGTGCGGCAAGATGTATAGCGAAGTCCTAGGTAAAACACACTTTTGGTTAACCTTCGTTGGTATTAACTTAACGTTTTTCCCAATGCATTTTTCAGGTTTGGCTGGCATGCCTAGACGGATCCCCGACTACGCCTTGCAGTTTGCAGACTTTAATCGAATCTCTAGTGTAGGTGCGTTTCTCTTTGGATTTAGCCAGCTGCTGTTTGTTTATATCGTATTCAAAACAGTGTACGGCAAAGGCCCTAAAGCAACGACCGCTGTTTGGGATAATCCTGCTGGACTAGAATGGACTGTACCTTCTCCAGCACCTTACCACACCTTTGAGACTCCTCCGCAAATTACGGATAGCACGCGGACTCATACTTAATTAAACAAGGTGCGTTATGAGTAAGCCTACGCTGGCCGCTAAAAATAAAAAAGTCTTAAAAATTACCGTGGGCGCTGCCCTCGGTATGTTTGCTTTTGCCTTTGCATTAATCCCTTTTTACAACGTCATGTGTAAACAATTAGGTATCAATGGCAAAACTAACCCCATGGTGGCTACACCCTCCTCTCTCGTGGTAGACGCCAGTCGTACGATTACGGTGCAATTTGATACTACCTTCAATGAAAATTTAAATTGGGAGTTTCGTCCCATGCATAAAACAGCTGTGCTGCATCCCGGCGAAGCCATTCACACAGCCTATTTTGCTAAAAACAACACAGATCATCGCATGACAATTCAAGCAATTCCTAGCGTCACGCCCGGGATAGCGGCACAATATGTCAAAAAATTAGAATGCTTTTGCTTTACCCAACAACATTTGGATGCTGGTGAAAGTGCGGAGATGGGGCTCGTTTTTGTACTGGATCCTGAAATCCCAGACAACGTTCACACCATGACGCTTTCTTACACGTTATTTGATGTTACTAATTGATGGAGGCTCCCCCATGGCGCAGGAATATGAACACTATTATGTCCCCTCACAAAGTGCTTGGCCTATTGTAACCGCCACGGGACTCGGTTGCTTTGCTATCGGCCTTGCCAATATTATTCACGGCAAAGCTTACGGTAGCTTCTTTTTTGTTTTAAGCATGATCCTGATTATCGGCGTCCTGTATGCTTGGTTTAAAGACGTCATTATAGAGAGCGATCAAGGGCTTTACAGCGCACAAATGGACCGGACCTTTCGCTGGGGTATGTTTTGGTTTATTTTTTCAGAGGTCATGTTCTTCGCTGCGTTTTTTGGCGCGCTGTTTTATTGCAGAGAATTGTCTGTTCCTTGGTTAGGTGGCGATGGCGCAAAGGACATGACTCATGCCCTACTTTGGCCTGAATTCAAAGCGGCTTGGCCTTTGCTGACTACACCAGATCCTACGGCCTATGCACCCGTTAAACATGCCATGTCTGCCTGGGGCTTACCAGCCATTAATACGCTGATCTTACTAACCTCCGGCGCGACTTTAACTTGGGCTCACTGGGGCTTAAAAGAAAACCGCCGCCGCCAACTCAATCAAGGGCTATTGTTAACCGTGATTTTAGGGGCTCTGTTCCTAACCTGTCAGGTTTATGAGTACATTCATGCTTATCATGAGCTCAATTTGAAATTAAGTTCCGGGGTCTACGGCAGCACTTTCTTCATGCTTACCGGTTTCCACGGTTTGCATGTGACTATTGGTACCATCATGTTGGCCACCATGTTATACAGAACCCTGCAAGGCCATTTCAGCCCTTCTCGCCACTTTGGCTTTGAAGCAGTGGCTTGGTATTGGCATTTTGTGGATGTGGTCTGGTTGCTCTTGTTTATCCTGGTTTATTGGCTATAGCCCTTTCGACAGCCCCCCTTACGGACGGGGGGGCTTCTCACCTCACAACGTTTCTTATTGCGCCGGAGCCGATACTGCACTTGGCGCCCTCTCTCCTAAAGCGTGCGGATGCAACCACCCCAGCTTAAATCCTAAAATTAAAAAGCCAAATAATAAAAATGATAGCGTAATACGCACCGTTAAAGACTTTACGGTACGAGTTGAATGGCTTTTTTCTGTCAATAAAAAATAACAGGCAAAACCCAAACTAATAAAAATCAAAATGAAGAAAACAATGATGAGATTCGTTGATAAAACGGTTGCTAGCATATCCTACCCTCTAGTAAAATGACCCTGTTTGACTCGTAAGTGTTCAAGAGTATTAAGATTAAGGCACTGTGTAGTCTGGCCAATCTTTGGTGAAAAAAAGCCAGTGGGCCTGCGCAGAGACCGGCCCCTACGCTTTAGTATTACTATTACCCTTTGAACAATTATGTTGACTCTCAACGCCCGTGCCTATTGCGGCATTATAACATTAAAAATGACCTACTTTTATGATCAAAAAAAGAAGCTTGAGTTGTGCGATAGGGCCTTACCGATGTGATGTCCCCATTACTATGTTGGTTTTATCTCTTATTTTTATCGTGCTCACCGCCTGTCTCTCTGTGTGGCAATATCAACGAGGCCAGCAAAAGGCTGCCTGGCTACGGTCCAGTGAGGCGCGTGCAACACGCTCAGTCAATGACTGGGTCACTCAAAAAACAGAGATCCCTGCTCACTTTTCAAAAATCACGGCCTCTGGTTCTTTTGATTCCAAACACATTTTTTTATTAGAAAATCGCTTTTATCAAGAGCGCCTAGGCTATGATGTCTTAGTGCCTTTTAAACTGACTAACAGTGATCAATGGATTATAGTGAATCTAGGTTTTGTCCAAAGGTTAATTGAACGCACCATGATGCCCACTTTGCCTGAGATTCCGTCTACTGAAATGACTTTGTCCGGAGTCGCCTTATATCCGAAGCGTAATCGCCTGATCAGTGATTGGATAGAAAACCTGGCTGTACACTGGCCTTTTGTGATTCAAGATATTAATTTAGAAGGCATGGGTCATCTATTAGACATGTCTTTCAGCCCTTTTTTACTCGACATTGATCAACCCAATGTGTTTAATTTACCGAAAGAAAGTAAATCAGCGTACCTTTCTCCACAAAGACATTACGGTTATGCCCTGCAATGGGGGCTACTGAGTCTGACGTTGATGCTTTGTTTTATTTTTGCTTTTATCCATCCAATGAGAGACAAAATCCATGACTGATGCGCGCACTCAGCGTCGTGCAAGAACGACAATCATCCTATTTTTGGCTATTTTAATAGGCCCTGCTTTATATGCCCACTATCTCTTTGGCCAAGCCAATCCTCAAACAATTAAGACAAAAAACTATGGGGAATTGATTAGACCCCCAATCTTGCTGGAAAACTTGTCTTTTACTACACCAAACGCAGCGGAAATCTTGGCACATCGTAAATGGTCTTTAGTACTTATCAACACCTCTGCAACGTGTGATGCTGCTTGTGAAAAGGCACTGTATCATATGCGGCAACTACATCAAGCACTGCATAAAAATCAATCCCGCCTGCAGCGCGCTGTTTGGCTCAATGCCGCTATGGATAATCAAGCTATACAAAATTTGATCACTCAAAGCTACACCGGGATGACTACTTTTTTCCTGAGTGAAATAGGAGAGCCACTTTTGCCAGCTGATCAAACGGCTTGTATCGTACTGATCGATCCGCTAGGTAATGTCATGATGCGTTACCCTCTAGATGCTGATCCTATGAAAGTGTTAAAAGACATCAAGCATTTACATGCTGTTTCTCAAATAGGATAAGCCCACGATGAAGCAATCAAAAACCTTCTATTTTGCTGTATTAGGCTGCATTTTTACGTTTGGTGTGATTTTACTGGGGAGTTATACTCGGCTCACGGACGCTGGTCTAGGTTGCCCAGACTGGCCTGGCTGTTATGGTCATCTCGCAGTCCCTTCTACTCCGTCCGCCATTGCACATGCCACCACGGAATACCCTCACATGCCTTTGGCTGCCGAAAAAGCATGGACAGAAATGGTGCATCGTTATTTTGCGGGCACTTTAGGACTCATTGTCTTTGGTGTCAGCATCGCCTCTCTGCGTGCACATCGACAAAAAGTACCTGTATGGTTGCCCTGTACACTCATGCTGTTGATCGTGTTTCAAGCAGCACTTGGTATGTGGACAGTCACGCTGAAACTGTTACCTGTTGTTGTGATGGGACATTTATTAGGTGGATTCTGTACATTTGGCTTACTAGGCCTCATTGCATTCAAATTACAAGCTAGCCGCGCGAGCCAGCGCGGAGAAAACCGACCTCTACAGGTGGCTGGGTTATTAACGCTGCTGTTGCTAGTTGGACAGATATTCTTAGGTGGTTGGACCTCTTCTAATTATGCCGCCTTAGTATGCCCAGATTTCCCAACTTGTTTGGGGCAGTGGTGGCCAACTTTCGACAGTAAAGCCTTTGATTTAACTACCGGTGTAGGTTATGACGTGCCCTCTCTGGCTATGGATAATCATTTACGTGTAGTGATTCAGGCTACTCATCGATTAGGCGCACTGCTACTCAGTGGTGTCACGTTGGTATTCTTAGGACTACTATGGCGCGCTCACTACCGTTGTATCAGCGTTGTGCTGGCGACTTTATTGAGTTTACAAATCACTTTGGGCATCAGTAATGTGCTCTATCTATTACCTTTACCCGTGGCAGTTATGCATACTGGCGTGGGCGCATTATTGTTCCTCGCATTTTTGTATGCCAATCATTTAATTTGGAAAAAATCATGAGCACCACTGCTGCATGGCATGATTATTACGAGTTGTGCAAACCACGAGTTGTATTATTAATGCTTGTGACCGCTTGGGTCGGCATGGCACTCAGTACTCAGCAAATTCCCACCCCTTCTTTGATTCTTTGGGCTTCGCTAGGTATTGCTTGTTGTGCCAGCAGTGCAGCAGTCATTAATCACTTAGTGGAAATTTCTATTGATAAAAAAATGCGCCGCACACAAAATCGCCCTTTAGCCGGTGGGCGTTTAATCTGGCAGAAAGCCTTATTATTTTCCCTGATATTAGGTGGCATTGGGTTCGCTCTGTTGTATACTCAAGTCAACCCTTTGACTGCCTGGCTGACACTCGGTAGTCAATTAACCTACGCCTTGTTCTATACGTTATTTTTGAAACATGCTACGCCACAAAATATCGTGATTGGCGGTATCGCAGGAGCAGCGCCCCCTCTATTAGGATGGACAAGTGTAACCAATGCCATTGATCCCAATAGTTTATTACTCGTCTTGATTATCTTTGCTTGGACTCCCCCCCATTTTTGGGCATTGGCTTTGTATCGCCAAGCTGATTATGAAAAGTCTGGCCTACCCATGTTGCCTGTTACACATGGTGTTGCCTTCACTAAACTCAATATCTTGCTTTATACCCTGTTACTGATTTGCACCACTTTATGCCCTTTTATTTTTCAAATGTCTGGCTTACCGTATCTGGTCGGAGTCTTACCATTGAATGCTTGGTTTTTATGGCATACCTGGCGCTTATATCGCGATGCCTCCTGTCAGCATGGTCTGAAAGTATTTTGGGTATCCATTTGGTATTTATTGTATTTGTTTGTCTTATTATTGGTTGACCATTACATCTAAAAAGTAGGAGATGACTTATGAGAAAAAAAACAACGCTGGTTGCTGTCGCTTTATCTCTTGCTTTAGGGTATGGCATTTGGAGAGAAATGCATTGGGATTTTTCACCAAAACCGACACAAACTGTACAACAAATTACTGAGCTCTTTCCCACTAAAGTCTTACCTGAGTTGAATTTTGTGAATCAAAATGGTCAGTTGATGACCACTCAAGATCTCAAAGGAAAATGGCATCTTTTTTTCATGGGTTATAGCAATTGCCCAGATGTATGTCCTCTCTTACTCTCACACATGCAAACTGTCATGCCGCAATTGAGCGAACAGCCTGTTGATTTTATGTTTGTGACAGCCGATCCTAAACGCGATACCCCAGAAGTATTACGTCAATATTTACAAGGCTATGACAAACAGTTCATTGGTTTGACTAGCGATGAAACAACCATTCAATCATTAATTCAAACTTTAGGTGTTTTTGTAACTACTAATGAAGACGGTACGCTAGATCATCAAGGTGTGCTGTTTATGGTTAATCCTGAAGCACAGATAGTGGCACTCTTAAATCAACCCAACGATCCTGTTGTCATCGTGAATGATGTGCAACAACTCATCGCACAGTCTTTGAGGTAATTTATAGTCGTCGCACTTGATTCTTAGGCGTCGAGTCACGAGCAAACCGGAACGTACATAGTAGTACTTGAGGATTGCAAGCTGACGATGACAAAAACGCCTTAAATTAAATCGCGAAGAGTGTATTTTCTACACTAATAAAAAGAGCCCGCAATCGGGCTCCCTTCTAACAATAACAACCTACACTATACTGCAAGTCTTGGTCTACGCGTAGCTTCAAACTCGATGTCTCGCTTATCCATAGTGATAGATATCTCTGCCTTTTTAGAACCATATTTGAAGGCCATAGGACACACTGCTAGCTCACCGAGTTTATCAGTATCTTCGACCTCTGAAGCCTCAAAATGGAACTCATTTGCGTCCTGCGCTTCAGCAGCCTCACTAATTGTTTCATGATTGAGGAGGAGTTCTTGATACCCCGCACTGTGTTGCAACTGTAGCAGAGTCCGTTCATGGTTATAGCGATGTTCTGGTTTGACTTCGGTAGCATGTAAGCCCCAATAATCTGTCCACGCAGTTGCTGGTACGGCGAAAGAGATCATCACACAACCAATCGCTACAAGATAAAACAAAGGATTGATCAACTGATACCAAGTGTTATTTTTCTTCAACTGGCCAAAGAGTCGACTGACCACACCCTTACCATTTTCAACTAAGCCCATACCACCAGGCACAGCCACAGCAAAAAACTCCAAGCCAACGAGCGCACGCAACATCATGGAGACAAGCGCACGTTTTCCAGTGGTCTGCATCAAGCCTTTATAATGAAAGCCTGTCTTATAAGGGTGACTGGTTTCATATTGTTTGGCCCAACGAAGCACTTGATCATAGAAGTCGTCTTTATTTCTCAGCAGATCAATGACAAGCAAGATTCCAGTTGCAACTGCGGCTGGCCATAAAGGAATCATCATTGACAATCCTGCAAAAACTCCAATCATCCCCACTAAGGTAAAACCGAAATTCAAAGCTAAACCAATGCGCCCTACCCATTTTTGCGTCGGAGAAACTGGCCGCTCTAGCTCAACAAATTGATTGCCAAGCTCCGGCGCAGTGCTGTCGGTTACCTCATAAGAACAATCCTGTTCTTCAGTAATAGCCTCATCCTCATCACTAAAAGGTGTCTTCTTCTCTGTAGGATGATACTCATCGTCCTTCCATTTTTCAGCATCTTTGATAGCGTTGGCTGCTTGGTGATCATTCAAGTGCCATAACTGGATACGTGCTTCAACCGGTAATGCCACGTTATGATGTACATCATCAAAATGTTGAATATAAGCGGCTAGGTTTTTCTTGTGATTGAATAATTTTAAACCAGGATCCATGAAGTCTAAAGGCAATGATTGCGCTTCTTCATGTGGATTTAGAGCTTCTTGAGTTATTGGATTATACAGAACGAATGGATCTGAGGCGGGTCCAAATGCATCTTGTTTGTAATGCTCTACCTTCAAGCTTGCCAGTTCTGAAACTTTGCGTAGATAAAAATTAAAGCCTGTGCCATTGAAGCGCGCATAATAATCGGCCAAGATTTTTTCTAATTGTTTCACGCGCTGTGGACTCTTAACAACTGCTTCTGAAGTCAACTCTATCACGGTCTCATACATGCGGTAATGCATGTAGTGTCTTGCTGCGCGAGACATATGACGGTATTGGCGATACAATGCTTTTACCGTTTCTTTTTGCTTTGCAATCTTTGCTGAAACTTTTGACTGATCAGCAGATTGCTCTGTAGTGCTTTCTAAATACTGTAATAGCGCTTTTGCTTTCAGATAACGCTCATGATAGCGCGTTAAATTGCTGTCTGCACAAGCCGCATAAAAATACAAGGCATCAATACGGACCACCTCATACTCTAACCTTTCTCTTTCAAAATTCCCGACCTTAACAAAGGAAACATTATCCCCCTGCGCGCGCGTGACTGCTTTCAATGCGCCCTTTAGGCCTGGGGTCTTTTTTATTTCCTGCTTTTCCGGTGGGGCAATTGGATCCGTTTTTAATTTTTCACTACCAGACATTTTGAAACTCCTACTACTATTATTATCGATATATAATTTAATTCAGCTGCATGCACATCGGATCAGCACAACTACCGATCCCTTTTTGAACAACACCCTTCTCGCTTTGGGTATCATTTA
>JAHFQF010000024.1:0-4084 GCA_023266435.1 Legionellales bacterium
ATTTCGGTATGAGCAGGATGTGCCTTTGGTGATACCTGAAGTGAATGCATCCCGTATTCAGGATGCCCGTCAGCGACGAATTATTGCAAATCCGAATTGCTCGACGATCCAAATGCTCGTTGCACTGAAACCAATCCATGATGCTGTGGGTATTCAGAGCATTCAAGTAGCAACCTATCAGGCTGTATCTGGTACGGGGACAGCTGCAATAGAGGAACTCAAACAACAAGCACAAGCAGTATTAGCGAAACAAACTGTGATAAAGCAAGTTTACCCACAGCAGATCGCATTTAATGTGTTACCTCACATTGATACCTTTCAAGACAATGGCTACACTCGAGAAGAAATGAAGATGGTTTGGGAGACGCATAAAATTTTAGAGGATGACTCCATCTTTGTGAACCCAACTTGTGTGCGTGTACCCGTGATGAATGGTCACAGTGAAGCCATTCATTTGACGTTGCGTCGCCCATTAAGCGTAGCGCAAGCTAAGGAAATATTGACGAACGCACCTGGTGTACAGTTATCCTCTAATGAGTATGGTACCCCTCTGACTCATGGTGATGGCACAGACAAAGTCAGCGTAAGTCGCATTAGACAGTTTGATAATCACCAAAATATGTTAAATTTATGGGTAGTGGCAGACAATTTGCGTAAAGGTGCCGCACTAAATGCGGTACAAATTGCTGAGCATTGGATTAGTCAATAAAGATATACTCAAATCAATTGGGAAGAGTATTAGAACTAATCAAGCTACTAAGCTCGATTTCAAGGAAGAAAAACATGCGATTCAAGTGGTTATATCGAGGAATAGGGCTGTTGGCTTGGTTGCCTCAAGCTTTACTTGCTGTAGGGCTAGGGGAGATCACGGTACATTCTACCTTGAATCAGGCACTGGATGCAGAAATTCAAATTTTAAATGTAAACTCTGGCGAGTTGCCTCAAGATTTAAAGCCCGAATTAGCGTCACAACAAGAGTTTGATACCATGCATTTGGCTCGCCCTTTTTGGCTAACCCGCATGCAATTTCAAATTGAGAAAAAAACAGATGATTCTTATTGTATTCATCTACGTTCAGCGACCCCGATTCGAGAGCCAATAGTCAACTTCTTACTCAAATTAAAAACACCTGATGGTTCTAGTTTACTCAAAGAGTATCTTTTCTTTTTAGATTTGCCTGATATGGACGACGAAAAAAATCAGTTGCAATTTAAACAAGAAATCTTGGGTGAGTTTCAACATAAAACTGAAGCAATCAAAAAGACAGCGAATCCATTTGAAGAAAAAATTCCTACGAAAGACAGCAGTTTATTAATTAATGATTTAGACAAGCCCATTAAAAAAGAAGGTGCAACGAGTGCTGAGTTAGCATTTAGAACGAGCTATGGACCGACTACTGCAGAAGACTCTTTAGAAACCATCGTGACTGCTTTAAAAGATCAATATCCGAATGCCAGTGCTGAGCAAATTATGCTGGGGATTGTGTCTAAAAATCCTTTGTCTTTTCAATCCGGGGATGTCAATCAAATGAGGGCTGACATGATCTTAGAATTACCGGATGAAAAGAGTGTGACTGCCGTTCCTGTAGAAACGGCCAAGTCTATTGTGCAGTATCAAAAGCAGCAACAACCTTATCGCACACCCACACCAGCCAGTACGCCAGTTGTGGCGCAGTTTACTGCACCTACAGCCACACCAGATCCTCAAAAAGTTGCTCAGCCAGAGATTGCTACCACACAGGCACCTGCTATCGCACCCAAACCCAAAAAACCGATTGAGTCACCAGAGCCGGTGGTGATTGCGCAACCAGAAATCACTACACCTGAGCCCACCGTGTTGGCTGAGCCAGAAAAACTGTCGGTTTCAGCACAGGTATCTGAGCCTGTAGAAACACTGACAGAAGGTGTAGAGCCCGTTGTTGAACCAATGCCTACTATTGAACCAATCTCGCCGCCTGTCGTTTCAGAGCCTCCTGTGAGCGCAGAGCAAGCATTGGAGATGCTTACTTCTGATACTAAAGCCACCGAAAAGGCAGTCGCATCGACGAAGCTGGTTGTGCCGCAGCCTGAACCATTGAGTTTTTGGGATCAATACGGCTGGATGTTATTGTTGGGAGGGGGGATGTTTGCATTATTGCCTGGTGTTTTTCTGTTACAACGTGCTCGCACGAAACGTCAGCGCTCTACTGAGGCATCAGCGCTGGATAGGCTGGAGTTAACAGAAACAGCAGGTTTGGAAGAAGTGCAAGCAGAACAAAGCGCGTCTACTGATTTATCGGATCCGCAAACACCATCTAGGGATTTAGATCCGCTTGAGGCAGCTCAGCATTATGTGGAAGAGGAATCCTCTGATCAGGCTGAGCATGTATTACAAAGAGCCTTGCTGACCGATCCAAATAACCTTTCTATCATTAGAAAATTGATTGAAATTTATGCAAGTAATGACAAGACAGATAACATTGCTGCATTAGTCTCACGAGTACCAGCAACAGTACGTCAGAAAGATCCTAAAGCTTGGATGTTTATTCATTCAGTTTGTCGTACGTTTGGTATACCCTGTGAGAAAGTGGAGGAGCACTGGTCCGAAACCAAGACAGTTCCAGAAACAGTTCAAGAAATTATACCAGAAGTGATAGTAGAGCCCGTGACAGAAGTCTCGGTGATAGAAAAGCACGATATAGGCGCTTCTACAGAGCTTATTGTAGGTGACGATCTGCCGATGGAATCCATTGCAGCCCTGAATACAGAAATTCCTACCATGATTGTAGAAGAAGAGTTAGTCAATCTGAACGTTGCAGAGCTCACACCTATGGTAGAGCTGACAGAGCCCACAATAGAGTTGACAGAAATGTCTGATACAGTGGTTGTTGCGGCGCCTCCAGTAGAAGAAATCCCCATGATGATGGTAGAGGAAGCGCTTATATCAGTGGAAGTGGAGGAGCCAGAAACAGGAGGATTCAAATTGGCGGCTTTGGATACAGAAATTCCAGTGCAAGCAGCGCCTAAAAAACAGGAAACTTTGGACATTGATACTTCCTCATTGAGGCTCTTAGATCCTGACGCCGACGTGAGCCTATCTGTGGCCAAAAAGACCCCTGATGAAACACAATCAATGACATCAGTCACTCCGACTCAGGCGTTGATTGTGGATAGCTTGACCGCAGTAGATACCGATGACGAGACATTGGTCAATGAAATTATTTTTGAGCCAGTGAATGACATTGAAGAACCCCCTCCTGTTTCTGCACAATCCCTCACAGAAGAGCCCGCTAAGACAGAAGCCTATCTTGATCCAGATGATTTGCAAGCTAAGCTGGAGCTTGCAAAGCGCTATATTGAGATGGGTGAGATAGAAGACGCGCGTGAATTGCTGACTGATCTGGTCATTCAAGGGGATTCTGAACAACGCCGCATTGCGTTAGAGCTCATAGAGCGACTATAACACCTCGTCCCTGTCCCACAAGTCACCGTTCAAAGTGCAATAGTGACACTCAGAGCCGAGCAGATCCGAGGATTTTTGCGTGAGTGAGCATGAAGCCCAGCCGCCTTCACCCTGCCTTCGAGCACGCTTGCACACATGCTTTTAGACTAGGCGTTGAGCCGTGAGTAACCAGAACGTACTGCAGTACTTGAGGATTGCCAGCTGGCGAAAACAACACCGTATAAAAGCAAATGAGTAAGAGTTTATTACCCTTTGAACAGTTACGGGCTTGCATCATGAATATCTTCATAAACTTCCTTCCATAACAAAATAAATACGCTATATTTTTATAAGTTATATCGCTAATAAGCGGAGTCCTTTTTGCTGTTATGCAGCAAGAGTGCGCCGCAACAGAGAATGAAGGCAAAAGATTTAATCTTTCTTTGGGTTGGCAGATAACACAGATACAGAAAGCCATACTCAACGCGATTGCGAAGGGTGTAGGTAAAATGGATGAAATGCACGTAAAGGGTAACATACCATGGCAAAAATAAACATTCCAAAGAATGTCGATGGTTTCGAGGCAATAGCACAAGTCAAAGAAGTGCTAGGTGTGGTTATCGCCACCAATAGCCATGGCCAGCAACGAGCCATTTTGCCCGGC
>JAHFQF010000024.1:4094-9173 GCA_023266435.1 Legionellales bacterium
TATCTTTAGAAGAGCAATTATTAAATGATCTAGATGAACAAATTGCAGCTGAAAAGCAAGAACAAATTGCAAAATTAGAAGCAGAAAAGAAAGCCAAGCAAGCTGATGATGAAGAAAAATCAGAAGATGATAAAAAGCTGCAAGAAGATGAAGGCACGCAATTTACTGTTATCGAACATCGATCCCCATTATTTGGAGACGGTTCAGATTCCTCTAGCCTACAAGCAAGAATTAATAACTTGCTTGACGAACAAAATCATTTAAGATTTTCCAAAAAAGTAGTGGATTCTTTAAGTAAAACAGATGGAAAAAGCTATGCAGACACTGATGTATTTATCGATCTAAGTACTAAACCTGGAAATAATACATTTGAGTCCAAATTACAATTCATTCAAGAGTTAACATTGGCTAAATTAGATGGTTTGAAAGAAACACCCAATGCTTTAAATAACTACTATCAATCCATTACCAAAGTAGTTGATCTATCATCCATTATTCAGACTTTGTTTGATGCACCTAAAGATGGGAAAATCACTTTAAGTTGGCCTATTATTATAGGCTCAGAAAGTGACCCACACATTATTGCTGGTGGAACCTATAGTAAGGCAGATTTTTTTAAAGCATTAGGCGTTGATGATCTTAAGTCATTAGGTCAAACTTTAGATCTCAGTCAAATTCCCACACATGGCTTAATTATCCCCAATGTGAATCCTTTGCTTATCCAGGAAGGTTTTCTCAAAATTGGTGGATTAAGCGAAAAAAATTCACAGGATGTTTTAAAAGCATTTGCGAATCATAACACAGATCAAGACATTGATTTCAGTGTGAAAATTACAGCAGATAGCTTAAGAACTCACGCTAAGGATGGTACATTAGGGGATGAGAAGGCGAGCATTTTATATGATCAACAGTTGGTTCATATTGGAGTAGATGCGGTTGCCACTGGCACCAAGATTTTATCTGATGAGATTTTTCGTGGTGCTTTTGACGATAACTTTTCCAACAATAAAGAAACAGTGTTTGGAAATCTGAACACGATTATTCCTATAAAAGACGGTCCATTGAACGGGATAGCAATTAATTTTGCTAGTTTTTTTGAAGACATAGATGGTTCTGAATCACGCGAGCTTACTATTAAATTACCCGAAGGTATGGGGTTGTCGAATTGGTCTTATGGTGGCATGCTCACCAGTGATGTATCATTAAATAATCTGCAAGCCGGCGAACAAAAATATTCTATTTTAGAGCAGTTGCAAGAAAATGGCTGGCGCTTGAATGAGAGTCAAACAGAATTAACTATCTCCCTAGACGGACTCAGCGCCGCTTCATTACACTCTCTTGTATTACTGAATACACCTGAGAATTTTGAAAGGATGCATTTAACAGGGAAACCTTTGCAGTTCGAAATAGAAGTGCGATCTTCTGAAAACACAACTGATTTAGAATCAAATTCCAAAAACAATCAATTAGTACAACATTTTGTTTTTTCCGGTGAAGATGGTCAGGGTTTCCATGTGCCAGAATCGTGGTTAAATCCTACTAGTACGCCATCAGTGGATCATATTATCACAACAACGGTCACCGATTTGGATGGTCATATTATTAGTATCAGTAAAACAACTACTGATGTAGATGGCAATACAACCACAACCATAGAGACAAAAGATAGTAACGGAGATACGACAACAACCTCAGTGATTGTCAGAGATGATACTGGGGTGGTTAAAAGTGAGACAGTTACTGATGGGAATGGCGATGTAATTAATAAAAATGATATCCCTAAGACTTGGATTGAAATAGATAACTATGATCCAAGCCAGCCTCATGGGCCTTCAAATACTCCAGGGGTCATTGTTACTACAGTGGTGACTGATGTAAAAACTCAAGATGTGATTAGTACAACCAGCACTGTAACAAATCCCGATGGCACGAGAACCACAAATGTTACTGATACAACTGGAATTACCACAACGACAGTGAGCGACCCAGATGGGACTACCACAACCACAGTGAGAGATCCAAATGGCAATATTATTACACACAATGATGTGGATAATAACGCTGCTGGCAATAATTCTGATCTCATGGGTTCGTTTTCTTTGAAAGAATACGCCAACAATACAGATTATAATCCATTGAGCGTTAATCTAAATACTATGTGGAATTTAATGAAAAATGGCAATGAAGGAGGATCCCAGTTATTTGATTTTTCATCATTGAAGGAAAATGGTACATTAAAAATCACTTTGACAGACATTGCCGATCCCAAAGAGCTGCCTACACTGCAATTACAAGGTGTATCAGCCAGCCCTGTTTTTGTAAAAGTAGGGGATGCTTATGTCTATGAGATCAAGCTGAATAATATTAATGAAAGCAGTGCTACTGCCTTAAAAATTATCCCCTCAGCATTTGATAGCCATGATTTTAAAGTCTCAGTCGATGTGGTGTCTACAGACAAAACTATTCCAGGCATTAAATTATTGTCAGACAGCGTAGTGCATGTAGGGGTTCAAGCCCAAGGCATGCATTATACAACTGAAAATGACACGAACAAAAGCGGCGAGTATACATTTGCATTAGATGCAAATAGCATTGAATTTTCTAGAAATAACGCAGTGTCTTTTGACTTGGTTATTAAGCCATATTTGCAGGATACAGATGGATCTGAATCACAAACTATCAAAGTGTATTTACCTACGGGTGGGGATAAATCGGTTGCAAGCTGGAGCTTAAATGAAGGGGGAGCTGGTTGGCAATTAGGACACGATACACGAGGTCCTTATGTGGAGTACCACGGCCCTGTACAAAATGAAACAGCTTTAAAGATACCAGTGACTTTGGATGGTAATACTTATGCTGCTTTACAAGCGGGTAAAGGCGGTAGCTTTAATGTCGTGTGGGATACCTTAGATCAAGATCAAGATAGTAGCAGTACGAGTCATGTTACTACAGACACTGCAAATGCTCGAGATGGCAGAGGTGGTCCAGGAATTATCATTGACCCTGGATTCACAAATGCGCCTAAAGGATTAGCCATCAGTGAAGTCCAAGACACCTATCAGGAACGTAACACAATTGCTGTGCCGTTGGGAGAATTATTTACCCAAATTAAATACTTATTAAACGGTATCAGCCCTGTGATTACCGCTAAAATTGCAGATGCTAAAGACACGAGCATTCACCCTGATTCAGAAAAAGTCAGTGGGGCGGCTAATAAGGTTGCTAAAGAAATTGGTGACATTAACAATCGTTTACATGAGATATTTGATAAATTAGAGCTGACAGTCACACAAACTGGTATAAAAGGCTCCGTGTTACCTGTCACATTATGGGATGACAATGGCCACAAGTATGCCTTTGATGCAGGCTCAGGGGTGAATGGCGTCAGTGATTATAGCGGCGACACGATCTTCAAGCTATTTAAAGACTTCTTAACATCCGGCTCTCCAGCTGACTACAGTGTGCGTTTAGAGCCGCCTGCACATAACAGTGTTGGATTTGATCTGAAATTTGAAATCGAGTTAGGTGATATAAAAGCAAGTGCATTAACGCCAGTGAGTGCAGCAGGTAATGAAATTAGAAGTTATGCAAACATTACACTACCTGCTAAAACAGTATTGGATACAAACCCTGCACATGTTTCTGATCTTACTAACGTCAAATCAAGTGTTGAAACATTCAATCATGAAGCAGGCACAGTGCGTGTTTCTATCGATACGGTAGCAACAGACGTGAATGCCAAAGTAGGCTTGGTCACGGTGGTTTATACCGAGTATGCCAGAGGGGTGGATTCTCAAGGTGACTTGAAATTAATTGAAAAATCAGTCCCTAAAGAATTACCTTTATTTCAGATAAAAGACGATACAGTACACATGCCATTGGCATTTAAATTATATGTGCCTGAAAGAGATGGTACTGAATCGCTCAAAGTAAAATTCACTTTACCTGATAGTGATGACTTATTAAAAGCCAAAGACATTGGAAAAGTAGATTTTGTTTGGGAAATGGAGTCTCCTAATAATGGATGGACTTTGAAAAATACTGATGGTGTATTTACCGTTGAGCGAGATGTTTCTGGGGAGGCATTGTTATTATTAGATAAACTAAGCTCTGCAACCAGTGATGCTGCCAAAGAGGTGATACGTTCGACTGCAAAAGCTGAAGTTTTGCAGGAAATTGAGGGTTTAAAATTAGATGCTAATAATAACCTGATTTCTAATATTCCGCTGGCTTTTGATCGGGATTTATTAGGGAATATGGTGCATAAACCCATTAATATTGGCATGCATACCGAAATATCAGATATGCCAGGAAGTGCGACGGACTTCAAAGATGATAATATTAAAACCAGTGATCAGCAAGTTTCCTTTAACTATGATAAGCGTTTCTTAGATCCAACTATCACGGAATTTTCATTTGATCCAGAAAAGTTTGGTGAGAAGGAGTTGGAATTAGCCATTGAGCGCCATCAAGTCATTCAGGTTGATTTGCGTGAGATGATCAAGCAAATCGATGAGCAATACAAAGCATTAAAAGATCAGAGGATCAATGAAAACGGTGAGACGATTAAGAGCTTGGCTGAATTAGAGCAAGCGCAAGCTAAGTTTTTTGAAAACACAAAAATTGTTTTTGAAACCTTCACTAGTGGTGGAAAATTCCCAGAAGGAAAGGCACCAATTGCTTTTTTCGATACTACACCTGTTGAATTAGAAGTGACTGATAAAAGTTTAAGTGCCTCGGGTTCTCAATTAAAGGCGCTCTATGAGTCGATTATTAGAGATCCGAATTGGGCTGATAATTTAGACAGTTTGCCTAAGTTATATGTGGCTTCAGCACCGTATTATGACAAAGACTTTTCAATCAATGCCACGTCTTATGTAAATGGAAAATTAGATAACGCAACCACTTTGTTAGAAACAACAAATTATACCGTGGATTCACAAACTCAAAGTGCTTTGGACTTGGAGCTAGGTGGTGCTAGGCAGGTTTCTATCAGTCCACGCATGGAATTTGAAACGATTGCTCATAACCAAAATCCTGCTTTATTTGATTTGGCAGGTAATGAAGCTCAAAGCATGA
>JAHFQF010000024.1:9183-16720 GCA_023266435.1 Legionellales bacterium
TAAATTAGATACTAGTAAGTTGTTGTATCCTCCTTTTGATGCAGAGGGCAATGAACATCCCAAAGCAGGGCTACCGATTGGCGATGATTTTGAAGCGACCAGTTATATCTTCCAAAAAGAAGATAGCTTATGGGATAACTATGGCCATGGTGTGTTTGCTAGACGCATTGATCATAATACCCAGGAAGAGTTTGACGAATCCTTTAGCTTTGAGGTGCCTTTATCCATGGTGCCGATTGCTGTGCAGGAAGGTCATAGTAGTTTGTATAAATATGATGAATTTGGCAATCAAGTCTTAAAAAATGGGCAGCCAGTTTTAGCAGACGATGTATTTGGTATTAAATTTGATTTAGCCTCTGAAGATGCTGGTTTTAGTCAAAACGGAATTAAAGACTTTGAATTAAATCGGTTTGATAACATCGATACAACACACATTGAGAAAACACTGCGTATAGAAACCATTGGGATTGATGAACGTACAAACAATAATGCACTGACGAATCAACAAACGAAAGATTTGGCCAGCGATGAAGGGCAATGGAAAGTAGCGGATGTAAGCTTTGAGGGCGCCTTAGAAGCGCTATGGCAAAAATTCCACGCACCTTTGTCTCGCTTAGAAAGTACTTATGGTGTCAACCGTAAATTCGATGTTTTAGAGTTTATCAAAAATGAAAATCAAGCAGAGCAACCCATTTATCAAAAACTTTTGGATAGTAAAGTTGAAATCAGTGTCGGACTTATAGATAAGCTGCACTTACCTGATGGATATTTTCAGAGTGTGGATGCTAATTTTTCCTATGATGGGAACGGCCATTATATATTAACAGGTAATGATTTGGCCACAGCGTTAGTACAGTGGAATCGCGGCGAAGATCAAATCATCACCGACATTGATGGCAATCTTCATACAGTGCCTCATTTAGAGCCTACCATGTACTTCAGAACGGATTTATACAGTGCGGCCGACTTTACGGTGTCAGTCAAAGCATTTGAAGCGGCCAGTGATAAACCATTTTATAATCCTTCCGATGTATTGGTGATTGTTGATGGTGAAGCACAAGCGGTAAACCCTCAAGCAAACCCAGCCGGCTCCACGCATCAAACAGGTATTGAGACCCATTTGAGTTTTGGCATGGGCTCTGATGGTGAGTTGAACGGTCAAGCAGACTTGAATGTACAAGTCCATATTAACATGTTAGATCATGATAGCAGTGAGGATGTTGAGGTTACTTTAACACTTCACGGTAATTTACCTTTTGACAAACTCTTATTGTTACAATCAGAGAACTCTCATGCAGTCTGGACGCAGAGTTTAAGCCAACCTAATGTCTTTACAGCAAGAGTACCTGCTAATGAAGCAACGACGTTGTCAGATAGCTTTTTATTACGGGGAAAAACGGCAGACTTCATTTCATCAGACGCACAGGGTGGTTCAGTTTCGGGTGAGAAGATCACTTTTGATATGCGTGTTGTGACTCATGAAAAAATAGAAGACTATCAGGTTCACAATCAGTCCAGCGATCCCAATGCTGTGCTTACAAAAGTCTCGACGATTTCTACACAACGCACGCCAGCTGGTGTCGTCAACGTTGCTGAGAAAACACACGATTATTTAGTGGATGTACGCTCAGCGTTTAAAGCCATTGAGGCTCAATTAAAAACCATTAAAAGCACAGAAGTCACCGCTTTAGAAGCATTAAAAGCAGCCAAAGATAATGGGGATTCTGCTGCTGCAACAAAATTATTAAAAGATCATCCACAGCTCAGTCAGTATTTAGATAAAGAAGGAAAACTGACGGTTAGCTTCCCACTTTCTAAAGATTTCTTTACTGAAGGGGCCTCATATAGTATTAAGTTACCTAATACTTTAAGTTTACCACCCTCATTAGAGTCTAAGCAAACCTACAGCATTCAAATTGTTTTACCTAAAGAAAGCGAAATGCTTACTAAAGCTGCTCCACCAGATTTGAATTTTAAATGGTTAGACAGCAATACAGATGCGTGGACAATCACCACCAAATCTGGCCAACCTACGGTTCTGGAGATCAAATTAAGTAGCACAGATATTGCAGATTTTAATACTTTTCAAGCAGGTTTAGGGCAACAAAAAACGCCAGATGCTACTGCTCATTATGTGCAACAGTTCTTGAGTAACCATCCTGCCTTTAATAATTTAATTGATGACAGTGGTAATTTGGCTGTCAAATTACCTATTTCAGGAGAAATGCGTCAATACGTAGATGATTCGAATTATGCTCTAAAAAATGTTTCGATTACTTCTACGATTAGTCCGAAACCAGGCGATGCAGTTGAGATCGCTAAGACTTCAATCAATCAAGACCTTTTGGCTGCTGATGAAATTCACTATACGCTTAGCCCAAGCGCGACTTTGACCGGTTATAAGCTCCCTACTGAGCTTGCAAATCAATATCCTTTGAAATTGCAGGTTGATCTAGACTTAAGCCAGATTCATGATTCACGTCCGGTAGAAATAAAAATCCCTTTACCGCTAGACACGCAGATGTTATCTGGCAGTAACTTATTGGGGGGCTTAGACTGGAGTTTACCCGCTGGATCAGGTTGGAGCATTGTTGGTGATCACGTAGTCAAAGAGTTTTCAGCAGCTGAAATTAAGCAACTGCAACTGATACAAGCTGAAAATCATACCAAAATGATTGAATTTCCAACGCTTCAGTACCATTTAGTCGATGAACGTGCTTTTAGTCTACTGAGTGATCTAGAAAAAGCGCCTCTCACATTAACAGCAGAAGCCAATGCTTTAGCGCCTAGCGATCATGAGCCATATACCAATGCATTGGACTTTTCTATCAATATAGATTTGTTAAATGTTTCTGACACACAATCAGTGACTATACGCGTTAATTTACCACCAGAAAACACCATGCTGAATTCGCAAAAAGTAACTGCGGACTCTAGTTTTGCGTGGAAAGTGAGCGATGCAAGTAGCGGTTGGACTGTTGATGCAGCGAATCATCAATTAGTGAAAGTCTTATCACAAAGTGAAATCAAAGCTTTAAAAAATGAAAGTACTAGTACTGATGTTGCGGGTATCAAAGTTCCTCTAGCCTACACTTCACATTATGCTGAAGATGTTAGAAAAATTAACGATTTGTCTTTTGATTATACGGCGACTAAGCAAGAAGCCGCTATCATTAACAAATATGTACATCAAGCTGATATTTCTGAAAATCATTTCGCTTTCAATGAACAGTCTGATAGCTATCTAGACAAAGTCAAATTAACGTTTAGTCTTGAACACATGCAATTAATTGGTCAAAATAACACGGTAGTGAAATTGCCTTCTTTTGATGTTGATCAATTACTAGAAGGATTGCATTTATCTAAAGATAAAAATGGCAACTTGCCTGATGGCTTGGTTGTCGTCAATTCTCAGAATGGGCCAAGCGTCACCATAGAGGGCGCTGCCTTAAAGACGGTGCTGGCAGAATGGTTACAGCTCCATGATGCACACGCCCCCATTACATTATTATTAGATGGTAATGATGGTAAGCCTTATTATTTTAATGGATCTTTACAATATGATGATTTGGCTGTGGGTAATGAGACAACCGATACGCATGTTGTCAATGTTTTTGATCAAGTAGATATTACCAAAATTGGTCAAGAAACCATTGCGGCGAGTGCGGAATCCGTCCCTTACTCAGTCGATCTGACCAATGGCTTTGTAGAGCTGTACAAGGAATATGTTGAACCGCATCGTGATCAATTGGCTTTTAGCTTAAAAGATCAGATGCAAGTATTGCAATCTCAAATAGCGCAAACGTTGGGACAAAATCCTAGTGCGGATCAAATTAACAATTACCTAAAAAATCTGAGTATTGATTTGCGGTTAGGATACAACTCCTATGAAATCAAACCTGCCACCTTGCAATTAATTAAACACAATGACTTGGCTGACAGTGTTTATGGAAAAGACGCAACCACAGGAAGTGTCACTGAATTAAAGTTAATTCAAACAAGCCAATTTATCAGCGTTCCTGTCGCAATAAATACTAGATCTGTGCTAGTTGATGGAGTTGAAGTCTTTGCAAAAACCAATGCACAGGGTGGTAAATACATTGAGGTGCGTGACTCGTTATATCAAATCTCAGGCGATGATTTGGCGGATATTTATCATACCTGGTCAGCGGGAGGTGCGGGTAATAATAATTTAGCCAGTGTTTTAATTAATGGATATAACAGCAAACCGTTTACCTTAGATACTTCGGTCATTAACACACGCGCTCTAGATGATCGTGGCAATCCACTCAGTATATCCAATACAGACTATACGATTAATGCGGGAAAAAATAGTAGTGGAGCGGCTTTAGGCAGTAAGAATCTATTGTCTTTCAATGAGATGATTCATGTGCTGCATCCAGAGTTATCTTCTTCCAGTATTACAGTCAAATTAGATACACCTCGTGATTTAATCAAGCCGCCTGAAATTACAGATGAAAAATTTGAAAAGGTTTTTTTAGGTCAGGAAGTCAATGAAAAAGGCGAATCAGTGAATGTTTATGAGTATCAACTGAAAGGTGATGACTTTGAAAAAGCATTTGATACTTGGTTAAGTCAGGCAATGACGGATAGAGGTGGTTTTAACGCTTCAGCCAAATTTTCAACCAATGTTCAGGTGTATCAACCCGACGACTTTACAATTGATGCGCGTGTAGAGCATGGATTAGGGCCAGATCGAGAAAGTAAGGGCCTGTATGCGGATACGATTATTCAAGTCGGTGCACGTGATGACATTTTGGTCAGTGAGCCTGGTAGAGAAGCTTTTAACTATGTCAAAGAAGTTGGCGACGGAGAAGTCAAGAAAGTTGCTTTGGATTTATCAGAAGCATTTAAACTACTTGCAGAGAAATTTGTGGTCAATGGCGGCTTTAGTCCAGAAAATATTTTAAATTCTGAAATCAGGATTTCCATCATCGGTGGTGGCAAAGAGGATGGAGAAGGTCCAGCTATCGTCAGTCCAGGTGTGAAAAAAATAGACGCTGCTGCAGGAAATTCTCGTTTAGGATTCGAAGAGTGGGTGATGAGCAACCCAGATGCTGGAAAACAGGGGCAAACATCGAATGCCAGCACTAGCTCTCACAATGGAACTTTAGATATTATAGATAGATTCCAAAAGTGGTTAAAAGCATCCGGTGCTGAAAAAGAAATCATACAAAAAGAAGCCGCTACGGTTGAATTACAATTAAATGATCACCGCGATGAGGACATCGCTATCCGTTATAAATTAACTTATGCTGATGGCGGAGATCCTGTTACCTTTAGACCCGATCAGTTTGTGGTTGTAGATGCCGTGGTTAATGGTGTCAATAAAGATAGCTTAGCGTTAGAGGTACATCCACCCGAATTCCTGCAAGAGCGGGGATTATCAGGCCTTTTTAAAGTAAGCTATACAGTGAAAATGGATTTCCCTGATCAGGATTCTTCTGAAAAACATTTGATTCAATTAGAAATCTATGATACAGACGGTAAGCTCATTAATATACCATTTAAAATTTTCAAAGATTCAGCAGATGAAGGATGGCAACGTGGTCCTAACAACACCATCGTCTTTGATCCAGAAAAGATAGATGTGACTACTTTAGAAAATGGCCATTTTGAGAAAACATTAGACTTGCGCTTTGACATAGAGGACTTAGTCAATAAAGGGTATTTAGAACGCTCTACCGATGGCACAATACGCCAGTTGAATTTTATTACCAATGTGAAAGTCACTTCAACAGAAGACACTGCTGGTTTGCAAATTGAAGAGTTAAAACCATTAGAGCAAAGTTTATTAAAACTGCCTTCAGAAACCAGCGTGAAAGAGTTCTTGAGCAGTAGTCAAAGTCAGCATACTCAAACAACAATTCGATTTGCTTCAGTGAATGAATCTTTGGTTGAGAAAACGACTGTTGATGCAAAATCAGTGCCTGCAGCTGAGCGTCTCAGAGAGTATTATGAGGACCATAAGCTGGCACCAGTTGGTCTTAAAGCTGAGCATGCCGGTACTGAAGTTGGTATTGTTAATATCGCCAACATTTACTCGAAAATCAATAGCTCTAGTAAGGAGCTTTTGAAAAATGATCAATGGTTTGAAATCCAAAAAGTACTAAATGATTTAAAAGACTATAAAAATACGCATACAGCTGACGAGTTTTCAAAACTTAAGATTACTTTGAATATAGACAGCTTGAATCCCAAGGCTTTAAATGCGACGCTTGATCTAGATGGAGCTAAGCAAATCAGTAATACGCAATGGGAAGTCAGTGCAAAAGCATTGCTGGATACTGTAAAACCATTGCCTGGTTTACAAGCAGATTATTATAATGGTTCCATCGCATGGCCTGGTACGCAGGGTGCTTCTGTATCTGCATCTCCTTTGGCCACCAAATTAGACTCTCAACTTAACCATCCAACCACAGATACCGAATTTGGTAGCTCAGCCAGCATGCCTGGCATTACTGATGTGTTTTCTGCGCGTTGGACAGGTCAATTATTAGCAGATACAACTGGCAAACATCAATTCCAGATTCAAGCCGATTCGGGTAGTACTGTAGAGGTTTGGATAGATGGAACAAAAGTGATTACTGGCACTGTTCCTGGGGTTGCTCCTGCTTCTGGAGTGCTGACCTCAGCAAGTGCTGGTATTACTTTTACAGCAGATACTAAACACAACGTTGAAGTGAGATATGTGGATTCGAATGGTGGAAAAAATGACATCGTTTTCCAATGGAAACAACCAGGGGAGACTGCCTTTTCAGCGGTACCTACGGATAATCTGTTTGCACCAGTAAACAATCCTTTTGCACCGAATGTTGATCCATTACATTTTATTGTAAATACAGGCATTGTCTCGAATATTGGGGTGGCAGTTATAGACGATAAGGGAAACTCTGTTCCGTTCAAGCATGCGGACATACCCGTTCCAGTGTCGATGAACGTGACAGATCACACCATTGACTTACAAAATGTCTTTGAAAAAGTCAGAGATGGTGATATTAATCTGAATGATGCGACCATTAAGTTGGAGTTATCCTCCACAGGCAACACTGCTTTACCCCCTTATTTTGAGTTTTCAGCTGATGTGACAGGTGGAAAATCTTATACTATTTCATTGGGTAATCTTAAAGCAGAGTATCAAGATTGGTTGGAAGCACAAAGTGTTAATACAACAAAAGCAAATTCCACACCCGCTTTGATTACTTTATCAGATGATGTTACCTTCGTGTCGAATAACCCTACGGTCAAATTAACCTATACAAATGAGTATTCGCTTGATGATAAATCTGAGATAAAATTCAATGGCTATGAAGAATTAGAAGTCAGTACAGGAGCCATCACAACGGCATCTGATGCAGGTGATCGTGCGCTTTCTTCAGTGGTACATAAAGAATATTATCCCGATCTCACTTCAGTGATTAGTTCAATTTTTAATAAAGTGCCTAATGTTGGCTTAACGTTGACTGGCGCAACTAGCGCGACAACTAGTGCAGCGAATGGTTTGGCTGCTTATATT
>JAHFQF010000184.1 GCA_023266435.1 Legionellales bacterium
ATCTGAGCCAGGATCAAACTCTTAAGTTTAATCTATTCTTTTCTGCCTTGCGGCAGTATCTCTTTTCTCGACGTCTGCCCACACGTATTGCATGATTTCTGTTTTTTTAAAGAACGTTTTGCTTAACTCGTGAGGGGGTATTCTAATGATTTTTGAGGCGGTGTCAACTTTATTTTTCACTTTCTCAATTTTATTTTTCTACCCACTCTCTTTTCACTAAAAACCTCTCATAAAGAGCTGCTTCTGGTGACCCTTGTTCGGGATGGTGATTATAGCGCCAATTTACGACCGGTGGCAAGGACATTAAGATAGATTCTGTTCGACCACCTGATTGCAGTCCAAATAACGTCCCGCGATCATAAATTAAATTGTACTCCACATACCGACCTCTGCGATAAAGTTGAAATGCGCGCTCACGCTCACCATAAGGCATGTCTCTGCGACGACGCACAATGGGTGCATACGCTTGCCAAAAACTATCGCCCGTGCCCTGCATAATACGAAAACACGTTTCAAAATCCGGCCGATGCCAATCATCAAAAAAAGTTCCGCCTATTCCACGCGGCTCTTGTCGATGCTTCAAATAAAAATAGTCATCAGCCCACTGCTTAAAGTGTGGATACAATGTCGGATCGATTTCATCCAATGCAGCCTTTGCAGTACGATGCCATGAAATACAGTCTTCTTCAAAACCATAATACGGCGTTAAATCATATCCACCACCAAACCACCACACTGGCTCGCTGCCTTTTTTTTCTGCTACAAAAACACGCACATTCATATGAGTTGTCGGCACATAGGGATTACAGGGATGTATGACGACAGAAACACCCATCGCGGTAAAGGTGCGATCCATGAGATCAGGGCGAGTACTCGTTGCAGCCTTAGGTAACGCCTCACCGATCACGTGTGAAAAGTTCACACCCGCCTGCTCAAACACGGCGCCGGCTTGTAATACACGTGAACAACCGCCCCCGCCACCAGGACGCTCCCAATTGTCTATTAAAAAATCAGCCTTGCCATCTAGCTCAGCAATGTACTGACATAAGGAAGATTGAAGTGATAAAAGATACTTTTTTACCAAAGATAAATTCTCAACGGATGACATGGGGATACCTCACTGCCGTAATGTTTGCCCTGTGATTGCATCATAGATGGGTGTTGACTGCTCAAGTTGTCCCGCATCTTCGGGAATGACGGCCGCCACTTGTGACGCAAATTGCTGCTGTACTGTCTGCCAAGCACGCATGGGTGGCTCGCCTGCAAGATTTGCGCTTGTAGAAACGATACCTTGTCCCAAACTATCACACAGCAACTGAACGATAGGATGTGCTGAGAGTCTGACAGCGATGGTGGAGTGATCACCAGTAATCCAAGCAGGCGCAGCCTTGCTCGCAGGAAACACCCACGTAATCGGTCCAGGCCAAGACGCTTTAATTTGCGCCAACTGTGCAGCAGGCACTGCGCCCAATAAGGTGGACAAATGCGCCCATTGGCTGCCGATGATAATTAATCCTTTGGAAACAGGGCGCTGCTTTAACGCCAATAAGCGCTGTACAGCAGCTTGATCTTGCCAACGACATCCTAGCCCAAAGACTCCCTCCGTAGGATAGGCAATGATCTGGCCAGCTTGTAGTGCATCACAAGCCGCCTGAATCGCTGATGTGAGCGTTGCTGTATTAGGAGGCGCTGAAGTCTGGCGGTTCACCATCGTAACTTTCCGCAAAAGTACACTCTTTCTGAGGACAGACACGCTCAGTGCCTTTGCGTTTCGTCGTTTTGATGACTGTAAGTGGCCATTCACACTCAGGGCACTGCTGTGTGACAGGGGGGTTCCAAACTGCATAGTTGCATTTAGGATAGGTAGAACAGGAATAAAAGATTTTGCCATAACGAGACTTGCGCTTTAATAACGTGCCCTCATGGCAAACAGGGCAGCTCACCTGCGTATCTGCAGGCTTCTCTAAAGGCTCCATGTGTTTACACTCTGGGTAGCCCGTACAGCCAATGAATTTACCATAACGCCCTTTGCGAATTTGCAATGGCTTTTCACAGGCGGGGCACGTTCTGCCTTCGACGATTTCAGGCTCTGTTTGAGTCTCAGCTGTCTCATCAAGATTTCGTGTATATTTGCACTCAGGATAGGCCGTACAGCCAACAAAGCGACCTCGACGGCCTAACCGCGTTGCTAATTGTGCTTGGCACTCCGGACACTTCTCATCCAAGGCCTCTTGTGTGACATCCTTACGTTGTACATTTTCTTCAGTATGTTTCACCAACGCAGAAAAAGGCTGCCAAAAATCTTTAAGCAAAGGGATATGCTCTTTTTCCCCACACGCGACATCGTCCAATTGATCTTCTAGCATCGCAGTAAAATCATAATCCACATATTGTTGGAAAAACTGCGTTAAAAACTTATTGACCACACGCCCTACATCGGTAGGAATAAAGCGCTTATTTTCTAATTTGGCGTATTCACGCTGCAATAACGTACTAATAATCGAGGCATACGTTGAAGGGCGGCCAATACCATGCTCTTCCAATGCTTTAACCAGAGACGCTTCTGAATAGCGCGGTGGCGGCTCTGTGAAGTGCTGCTTGTTTTCGATGTCTAGCAACTTTACTTTATCGCCTTTTTCTAAAGGAGGTAGCTTTTTGTTGCTGTCTTCGTCCTCTTTTGCCTCTTTGCTTTCATCCAGCCCTTCTTCATAGACTTTTAAAAACCCCGCCTCTAATATGGTCGAGCCAGAAGCTCTAAATACATTGCCTTCGCCACAGCTGAGCTCGGCAACGACTGTAGAGATATTTGCAGGAATCATCTGGCAAGCCATTGCTCGCTTCCAGATTAATTCATAAAGCTTATATTGGTCTAAAGACAATAAAGGCTTAAGCTCTGTGGGTTCACGTAGCACACTGGTGGGGCGGATTGCTTCATGCGCTTCTTGTGCATTTTTGGATTTGGTTTTATAAGTATGGGGCTTTTCTGGCACCATGTCTTTACCATACCGATCTGAAATAGTTTGTCTGATTTCTTCTATGGCTTCTTGCGCCAAATTCACAGAGTCTGTACGCATATACGTGATCAGACCCACTCTTTCATCATTCAAATCAATCCCTTCATACAGTTGCTGAGCAACACGCATGGTCTTTTGTGCGCCAAAGCCTAATTTACGCGATGATTCCTGTTGGAGCGTAGAGGTCGTAAAAGGAGCAGCGGGATTACGTTTGCGTTTTTTGGTATCTAAAGAGATGACCTCGAGCTTACCTTTAGCGTGCGCTAATAAATCCGCCTTGGTTGATTCTGCCTGGTTTGTCTCAATGATAGAAAACTGTGAGAGCTTTTGATGCTGATAATGGCTGAGCTTAGCAACAAAATCCACTTTGTCTTTAGTGAGCTGTGCATTGATAGACCAGTATTCTCTGCTCTCAAACTTTTCAATCTCATTTTCACGTTCAGCAATCATTTTCAGTGCGGGACTTTGCACGCGACCTGCAGAAAGGCCTGGCCGTACTTTCTTCCACAAGAGCGGCGAGAGATTGAAGCCTACCAAATAATCTAAAGCGCGGCGTGCTTGTTGTGCATTAACGAGGTCGTCAGACAGCGGCCGCCACTCATCGAGGGCCCCTTGTACCGCTTTTTTGGTGATTTCATAAAATACGATACGTTTAACTTGGGTATCATTGATGAGATTGCGCTCTTTTAAAATCTCAAGCACATGGAAAGCAATGGCCTCACCCTCGCGGTCAGGGTCAGTTGCTAGAAAGAGTGTTTCGCAACCCACCACAGCTTTTGCGATAGCTTCTACGTGCTTTTCATTTTTTTCAATGAGCTGATAGCGCATAGCAAAATCGTGGGCAGGGTCAACGGCGCCGCCTTTGGGGATCAAATCGCGGACGTGACCGTAGGATGCTAAGACTTTAAAGCCTCGGCCTAAATATTTTTTGATTGTATCCGCTTTTGCTGGCGACTCTACAATGACGAGATTTTTAACCATTGGTTATTTTTCTTACAAAGAACCAGGGACCTATACCGCCAGGTATTACACCAGCACGTATGACAAAGCGCAAGAGAATCGTTTAAATTATTCTCTCGCGCCCCTACACTAATAGTTAGCTGTTTTCTATCTAATGTGCAACCATTGGGCAGCCTTCGTAGATATATTCTTCGATTTGGGCATACACTTCGTCATCGCAGCCTTGATTCAGCAGCACTAATCCGACAATGGTTTTAAAGCTAGATAAATT
>JAHFQF010000185.1 GCA_023266435.1 Legionellales bacterium
ACATTGAAGTATATTACAATCGTAAGCGTCTTCATTCAACTCTCGGCTATCTCAGCCCAGAGGCTTTTGAGGCAAAATCTGTAGCTTAGTAACCTGTCCGCTTTTTCGGGGCAGGATCAATTTTCCCATGACTCATTTGAGTAAGGATTATGAAAGATTCGTTTATTCAGCATAAAGGTATGTTGCTTTTGAGCAACCAGTGCTTCATGTGGTAATCACCCCTAAAAAGCATTGATGTAGTTTAAACTTTGAATCGTCGAGTTTAGTGATTATGTGTGTGGTGCTCATGGTCATCATGTTCTTCTATTGTTGGTCCTAAGGTGTTTTCTTGCAAATTATCACCCTCCGTTTTCTCACTATGCTCATGACCACTATTTCTATCAGACAGCGGCAGAGACCTCACTCCTAAACCATAACGATATACAATGTCCGCACCTTTATAGCCAGTAGTCGCCAACATACCCGATGCTACCAACATGACCAGGATAAAGGGAAAACCCATATCAATGGATTTACGATAACGCAAGGCTGACCAAAGTGTTAGAATAGTCCAAAGCGATGCTGTAGCCAATGCCCAGTTACGATGCTCTGTCATTGCGGCATGTGATTGTCCATCATGAGCGACTGTATTGTACGCATGCCAGCCAGCAATAAGGGTTAGCATCATAAAACATGCCCCCAACCAGAGATTGAGATGCGCAGACTTAATTAGAATTGGTGACCAACTAGTCTTTGAAAACAGGGTGCCTACTAAAAATAATAAACAAGATGTTGTAAACAGCGCAATAGGAAAATGAACCAACATTGGATGCCAGTTTGGTATAATCTCAATCAGCATTTTAATCTCCCTTAAAACATTAGACGTATTCCGAAGGTATAGACTATGGCATCATTGTCTTCATGATTCGATTTAGCAAGAGACGAAGTTTCTCCAACTAAACGCTCGTATGTCACTGCGAGATAGGGCGCGAACTTTCGAGTGAACTCATAGCGTGCTTGTAGTCCAATTTCCGCTTGAGATAATCCTGCTCCTACCTTTTGCTCAGGCACATCTTGTGCGTATAGATTAATCTCCAGTTGGGGTTGTAAGATCAGTTTCTGGGTTATGAGCAAGTCCACTTCTTGTCGAAAGCGCGCACTCACATCTCCTCTATCACTGATAAATACATGGGCTTTAGTTTCAAAAAAATAAGGCGCCAAACCTTCGACACCAAGTACCAAGTACTCAACATTTGTCGGCTGGCTATCATGTCTTAAACCAATTTGTCCATCCCAGAAGGTTGCTACATTACGACTGTAAAGCCCCCAGAATTCCACTTGCTCTGTTTCACCTTTCAAACGTTTAGCCTCGCTTTTCAGCCAAAGCTTATTTTCATCGGTACCTATCCAGCCATCCAAGTCCCAACTCAGGGTGCTCTTCTCATTACTCTTCCCGATTTCGGCATCCACGATGAAAGCGTGAAAAATCTGCCCACCATGTTCTTTATTATGTGCCTCTGATGCAAAAGCTGGCTGATCCAATAAAATAAGGCAAACGGATAAACAAGATAGCATTTTAAGGCGCATCTGGCAGCTCCCTCTTCATCGCGGCGTGATCCATGGCAGGCATACTCTGCATTTTAGATTTACTGGGTAATTGTGAGGGATCAAGTTTAGCAACCACTACTTTATTCATCATCCCTGCCATCATGTGGTACAGCAAATGACAATGGAACGCCCACTCACCTGGTTCGTTGGCTGTGAGCAATACTGAAGAGGTACTACCAGGCGGGACAATAATCGTATGTTTATTGGGAAGCTTTTCAATCGGTTGACCATTATCCAGCTGGACAAACATGCCGTGAAGATGCATGGGGTGCGCCATCATAGTTTCATTGATAAAAGTCAGCCGGATACGCTCACCATATTCAAGGTTGATAGGTGCAGCCTCTTCATATTTTTTACCATTTAATGTCCAGATATAACGCTCCATATTGCCGCCCAAACGAATAGTCACTTCTCGCTGAGGTTGGCGCGTATCTTTTTGAGTACCGAGATAATGCAGATCGGAGTATTTCAAAGCGCTATCACCTTTGGGCGTGCCTGCGTTGACCCAACCACTGTCTTTTGCGCTGGTTGCATCATCTTGAGCGGGTATTGTCATACTCGGCATAACATGGCCCATAGCAGCATGATCCATTCCCTGCATATGAGTCATATTACCCATTTCATTTCTGTCCTGCATGTCACCACTCATTTCATGGCTCATGCCCATATCAGCCATCGTCAATAAGGCACGAGGGCGCTGAATAGGACTCTCGCCTTTCATGTCTTCTCGTGGCGCTAAAGTGGCTAATGCAAAACCAGTCCGATCAATAGGTTCAGCTACTACTGCATAGGCCTTGTCTTCACTGGGTGTCACGATCGCATCGTATGTTTCAGCAACGCCAAAGCGAAATTCATCTACAGTCACTGGCTCAACGGGTTGACCATCGGCAGCCACTACGATCATTTTCAAGCCTGGTATTCGCACATCATAAAATGTCATGGCAGAAGCATTGATAAATCGGAGGCGTACACGCTCGCCTGGAGAAAAAAGACCTGTCCAATTTTGCGCTGACGTTTTTCCATTAATTAGAAAGGTATAACCCGTGACATCGGATAAGTCCGTGGGCAGCATGCGCATTTGACCCCACATTTTAGCGTTTTGCCAAGCTGTCTTAAACCCTTTGCTTTTTACCTCAGAAAAAAAATCTCCAATCGTGCGGCGTGCATATTGATAATAGTCTGATGACATTTTTAGATTAGATAAAATAGAACCGGAATCTTCCTTGCTATAGTCTGAGAGCACTATCACATAATCACGTTCTACATTCAGTGCCTCTTGCTCTTTAGGTAAAATCACAATGGAGCCATAAAGCCCCTCTTGCTCTTGTCCCATTGAGTGTGCGTGATACCAATAGGTGCCTTCCTGCCGCAATTTGAATTGATAGCTAAAAGTTTCTCCTGGCTTGATGCCTGGAAATCCATTAAACCCTGGGACTCCATCCATGTTGCCGGGTAATAGTAGACCATGCCAATGTACAGAAGTTTCCTCATCCATTTTGTTGGTGACATGGATAACCGCTTCGTCTCCATCAACAAAATGTAAGACTGGCCCTGGTATAGAGCCGTTAACCGTGATTTTTTCAATGGCTTTACCAGTGAGATTTACGGGCTCCTGACGAATAACGAGCGAATATTCAACAATTTTTGCGTGGGTTGCTTGGCTTAAAAGTAATATCGCTCCACAGTATAGCGTTTTCCAGTAAAGAATTTTTTTCATCTGATCATCCAGTAGCTCGCTCAAAGAGAAAAGTCATCTATATAAAATAATGAGCAATGAGTAGGGTGAGTTAAAATTAGAGCATTGAATATAAGATTTTTAACGGCTCTCACGTATATAGTCAATCGCCTTTTGCACCTGAAGAAAAACTGTTACCACTTCCACCGCCACAACACCTATGGCATACTGATTATAAGGATGGAGTTTTCTGTCTTTCTTTTTAATCTCATGCAATCATTCGACAGCTTACCAGAGTCTGGTCAAAGCAATCCTGCGCTTTTGACTGAACCAGCAGCCAATTTATTGCTCGCTATTATTCACTTAGCACTTTCTGATGCTAACCAAACGATTCCACCAAAACCTAAAGACAAGCGTTACAATTACCGTTGGCAAGCACGCCTTATATCACGATTAGAGGCCAGAGCATGGTTACGCTCAAGCCTATGTAATGAATACTTAGAATTACTGGGATCTTCTAGAGAAGTGTTCGAACGTTATTTAAAATCCCAATGTCCCTGGGCCAGAGATTTACTGCACTAAAGGCATGCTATGAATTGGGAAATAGACAAAAAGATTAACATTGGCAATGCGGTTACGGCATTGATGATTGCCATGAGTGTGGTTTGGTGGGCAGCGCATATTGAGAAGCGCGTAGCCATTTTAGAAGTTAAAACAGAAGCTAGCTCTAGTAGCATAGGACTCTACTTCTGGTGTCATTTAAAAATGGGGGGATTACCAAATCAAAGCCAACATCTGACGATCAAAAGCAATCATTTTCCTTATTTTACAACTGGTTATATCTTGATAGACTTTGAATGTTGGTTGTCTTTCGCCTTATTGTTTGGCGTTTATTTTGCCACAAAACTCTACTTTTACCTGGCATTAGTTTAAGAGAGGATTACCGGGCT
>JAHFQF010000025.1 GCA_023266435.1 Legionellales bacterium
TTCAATAAAGTTAGCAGGTTTTCTTTTTTATGCGTATTTTGGGCATCGAAACCTCCTGTGATGAAACCGCGGTCGCTATTTATGATGAATCAAAGGGTTTGCTTTCAAACTTAGTTAGTAGTCAAATGACGGTTCACCAGCCCTATGGTGGGGTTGTCCCAGAGCTCGCCTCTCGCGATCATCAGAGAAAAATCTGCCTACTCTTGGATCAGGCGTTACAGACGGCGCAGCTGGATTGGGCAGACATCGATGCCATTGCCTTTACCGAGGGGCCTGGTTTATTAGGCGCTCTGCTAGTGGGTGCAGCCACTGCGCAAGCGTTGGCCTATTCGCTCAAGATCCCGGCCATTCCTATTCATCATCTTGAGGGACACTTATTAGCACCCTTATTAGAGGATCAGCATCCTACTTTCCCTTTTGTGGGCTTACTTGTCTCGGGTGGACATACTTTATTAATGGAAGTAAAAAATATCGGCCAATATACCCTTCTTGGTGAGTCTTTGGATGATGCTGCCGGAGAGGCTTTTGATAAAGTAGCTAAGTTGATGGGACTACCCATGCCCGGGGGGCCCGCGGTTGCAAAATTGGCAGAGCAAGGCAACCCCAAGCGCTTTGAGTTTCCTCGCCCTTTGCTGCACCAACCTAATTGTGATTTTAGTTTTTCAGGTTTAAAAACACACGTGCGTAATTTGTATCAAAAATTACAACCTACGGATGCTCAAACTAAGGCAGATATTGCCATAGCATTTGAATTAGCAGTTGTGGATTGCCTAGTGACTAAGGCAAAGCGCGCGCTGTCTCTATGCGGTGTCAAACATTTGGTCATTGCAGGGGGCGTCAGTGCTAATCAAAGGTTACGGCAAGTATTGACTACTCAACTTACAGAGATAGGCGCAAAAGTTTTTTATGCTAAACCTGCATTGTGTGTAGACAATGCAGCAATGATCGCCTATGCAGGTCTGTACAGATATCGTGCCGGCCAATATGCCTCTCTGGCTGTCGCACCTAAAGCACGCTGGCCACTAATTGATGTATTGCCAATTTAGAAGCCGCGTCTTTTGCGACAAGCCCAGGAGTTATTTTAAAACTTCAGAGTAGGTTCCTCATCCTTCATGAGCCTCATGATGTTTTGTCTATGGCGCCACAAAAGTAATAGGACCATCAGTGTGACCGGCCAACTGATTGTCCAAGTAGGGGATGCCCATAAATAACATAAGGTGCCAATGGCAGCGCTCAGCGCGCCTAATGACGAATAGCGAAAAAGTAAGACCGTCAAGATCCATGTGCCTAGCACTAAGAGCGCTAAAGGCCATTGCCAAGCTAATAAGCCGCCAAATGCAGTTGCAACACCCTTCCCGCCAATAAAACCAAAAAAGACTGGGTACAAGTGCCCAAGAAAAGCCGCTAACATGACTATCGCACTCAACTCGGGTGCAAAATACTGCGTGATTAAAACCGGAAGAAAGCCCTTGGCCGCATCTAAAAACAAAGTAAGTAAAGCAGCTTTTTTTCCGCCAATGCGCAATACATTCGTGGCGCCAGGATTACCTGAGCCAGTTTGTCTGGGATCTGCGAGACCCATCATGCGACAGACTAAGACCGCTGACGTGCAAGAACCTGATAGATAGCCAAGCAACACAAGTAACCAGCTGACATTCATGACAATGCCCTCCTCTTAAAGTGAGTTCATGGTATAATGTGGCAATCGTTTTAGCAATTAAGAAAAGTAGAAGTCTGATGGATTGTATTAAAATTAATCAATTGCAAATTAAAGCCATTGTTGGCGCACATCCGTGGGAACGACATCGGCCTCAAAATTTGCTCATTGATTTGACCCTAGGCGTGGATTTAAATCAAGCCAGCCAATCTGATTTGCTCTCGGAAACGATTGATTACGACACGTTATGTACTTTCATTACCCAGAAAATCTCTCAAACCTCATTTCAACTCATTGAAAAAGTCGCTGGTTTTATTAACGATCAGTTACTGGCTCACTATCCCACACTACAGCAGGTGACAGCATCGGTCACAAAACCCGCGGCCATCTCTAATGCGCAATCTGTTCAAGTCACTTTGCACAGAAAGCGTGCGGAAACCTTTGCTTAATATGAACGCTGAAGAGACAATCCTAAGCCAACAGGTTCATGCGTATTTGGCGGATTTTTTTCACAAAAAAAAAGCCCCGCTGACTTTTTCAGAGTGGATGTCGGGCGCATTGTATGCCCCCAACCTTGGGTATTATCACAACGCAAAAAAAAATTCGGCCCTCAAGGTGATTTTACAACTGCCCCTAATTTTTCCGCTTTATTTGGTCAATGCATAGCAGAGCAGCTACATGAAGTATTGAGTCAACTACCAATGGCCAACATCTTAGAAATTGGACCTGGTAACGGCGCCCTTGCCGCCACCGTGATAGAGACTTTAGCCACCTTAGGACAACCCATCTCAACCTATTATTTACTCGAAACAAGCCCTTCATTGCAAACGTATCAGCGCCAACACTTACAATCCATCAGCGAACACACACAAACCTCTTGCCAGTGGATATCAGAAGTCCCTGAAAATTTTATTGGTGTGATATTAGCGAATGAGGTCATTGATGCTTTACCGGCTGAGCGCTTTTGTATTACAGATGCAAAAACGCATGCGTATCAAGGAGTTACTTTAAAAGCTGATCAATGGAATTGGGAACCCATCCCAATTCCTACAAAGCATCAAACCAGCTTCACACAATTAATCACAAATCACCCACAGTGCCTCATACATACCCCCTATGTCAGTGAGTATCGACCCGCGCTTAGCGAATGGGTAACCCCGTTGTATCAGCGCTTGCAACAAGGCGTAATAGTCTTCATAGACTATGGCTATCACGCTGCTGAGTACTATCACCCAGAAAGAACGCACGGCACACTGCGTTGTTTTTATCATCACCAACAGCATGATAATCCGTTATGGCTGCCAGGCATTCAAGACATTTCTGTTCATGTGGATTTTAGTGCGCTTGCTGCTTTAGCAACTCAGAATAAGCTAGATATTTTGGGATATTGTACACAAGCAAATTTCTTAATTAATTTACACATTTTAGATAAATTCAACCCCCAAATAGATTCTCAAGAAGCGCTGCAAAAGCTGCTACACCCCATAGAAATGGGCGAAACAGTCAAAGTGCTTGCGCTTGGGAAAAATTGGCCACACACTTTACAGGGCCTTCAAGGCCGCCAGTCCATACTGTGAGCCTCCTCTAATAGATGTATAACTTGCTCAGAAAACCATTGGAACGCTTCTGAAAATTGCTGTAATAACCCTGGTGGCGAGGGGGCAATCGGTGGATTAATGGCCGCAATATGCTGACTCACCTGCGCATCTAAATCTGCTTTGGTTCGCTCTAATTTTTCACAGAGTAACCGTGCATTGATTTTGAGTTGATCAGTTGCGCTCAGTGCACGATCCGTTGCTATTCTAGCCATTTGTTGGGTGAGCTCTGTAAATGTTACTCGTTCTTGACGAAATGATTGTAAAACTATGCGGAATTTATACAATCCTTCAAAGTCAATATAGGCGTGCTTAAAAAACTGCTGCTCTAAAAGAGCACAAAATTCAGAAGCATCAAAAGGTAACACGGTATAAAGGCTTGTTTCATCAGGTAGCTGTTCAATTGGCGTGAAAGGCTCCGAAAAAAATGTCAATGATTCTGAAAGAACATACCGTGATTGAATGCTTAATGCCCCATCAGGCGACATGTCTACCGCGCATTCAAAAGACAACAATGGACACAATTGAGCGAAAAATTCTGCTGGCCATTTGTCTTGTTTAGTCAAAAACCAACCGCGAGTAGCATCTTGCGTTGAGTGGAATAAAATTTCTGTCGGATCACTTTCGCGTCTCACCCAGTGGAATATTTGCCTAGAAACACCGATTAAATGTCCTCTGTCATCCAGCCTCCACCCACCAAACGAAAACAAAGGATTAGAAAAGCAAAATTTCACTGACGCTGACATTTGAAAAAACAGAGGGCATACTTGCGTTGCCATTAAAGAATCCAGCTCATTCACCCACAATAAAAAACAATGTCGTTGAGGGCGGGTGAGCCCGAGCTCCAAAATGCTTTCATTAAACTTACTGGAGTCTTCTAGAATAGCTGAGCCAAATTTTTCAACCAAACCCAGTAGCGGACGTTTTCGTCTAACCCCAAGGATTGCTTTCTCTAGCACTGACTTTTCGCAAGATAATGGGACGCTATTTAATTGCGCTGCAAACTGTTCTACTAAAGACACCTGTGCAGGATGCTTATTTTTTAACTCAATGATCCTGTATCTCATGAGTGTTTATCACTGTCTAACCAAGCTTGTAAGGCTTGCAATTGTTTCTCGCGGATGGCTGTCTTGATTGCCGCTCCCGTTACCCCTGGTTGAGCAGTGATAGCACTGATATCCAATGTCTTCAGTTGTTTGACAGCAGCAGCCAGGTATTGACTCTGTGGATACGATTGATCTTCAAAGCCTGTTCTGCCTTTAAAATCGGCGATGCAACTTAATAAAAACTGCTCAAATCGCTCAGATCTACGAAAAGGATCGAGCTCATGAATGAAAGTTAAGAGTGCAAGCGCATCTTTTTCCATCACACTGTGACATTCTCCATGAAAACGCACCACCATTTTTGCAAGATCCATAAAAGGGTTCGGAATCTTTAAGCGTAAGCCCAGCTGCTCTAAACTGGCAATCCCGCGCTTTTCATGCGCAGGATGACTCGGCAACTCTGCAGGATCTGTTAATCCTTTGCCAATATCGTGTATCCAGGCCGCAAAGCGCACGAGTGGATCCTCTGTCAAGTGCGCAGCTTGTTTGAGGACCATCTCCGTGTGGACGCCAGTATCAACTTCAGGATGATGGCGTGGATTTTGAGGAACCCCATACAGTTTATTCATCTCGGGCATGATCTTTTTGAGGGCGCCACATGTATGTAACACAGAGATAAAAACCTGCGGATTGTCTGTCTGCAATGCTTTTTCAAATTCACGCCAACAACGTTCTGGTACCAACGCGTCGATCTCACCAGCTTGAACCATGTCGCGCATCAATACCCAAGTTTCGGGGGCAATGTGAAAACCCAAATGCTCAAATCGTGCTGCGAATCGCGCCACGCGTAATACACGCACAGGATCTTCTGCGAAACTCTC
This sequence comes from Legionellales bacterium, assembly GCA_023266435.1. Lineage (GTDB taxonomy): Bacteria > Pseudomonadota > Gammaproteobacteria > Berkiellales > Berkiellaceae > JAHFQF01. The sequence continues at coordinate 5,177 of JAHFQF010000025.1, forward strand.
TGAGACATGCCGCAGTACTTTTTGATGCAAATCTTTGACACCATCAAAAGGGTCGAACAGCTGCCCTTCATGATTTTTTGCAATAGCATTGATGGTTAAATCACGACGCCTTAAATCCTCTTCCAAGGTCACAGAGATGTCTGTATTAAATACAAAACCATGGTAACCAGGCCCTGTTTTTCTTTCTGTTCTTGCTAACGCATATTCCTCTTGTGTGTCTGGGTGCAGGAAAACAGGGAAATCTTTACCAACCTGGCGATATCCAAGTGCGAGCATCTCTTCAGGCTTAGCGCCAACAACGACCCAATCCTTATCGACTACCGGTAACCCCAAAATCTGATCACGCACAGCCCCGCCTACGCAATAAATTTGCATTTATTTTAATTCCTCAATATGCGTAATGAGTCCGTAAGAGACCTCGCCGGCTACTTGTTGCTTACTTTTTTCCCAAGGAGGATCAACAGATAAAACCGTCTCTTTAGCATGCTCAAATAACAGGATAGAGCCTGCATGGCACCAGCCCCCTGTGAGTAATACAGAGAGGCTTTGCTCTAATAAATCACTGGCATAAGGAGGATCTAAAAAAATAATGTCAAATGGCTCAGTGGGTGATTGTTTTAAAAACTGTAGCGCTGGTATATGCTTCACCATGCATTGTTCACCATACATCTCGTGAGACACCGTTCTCAGCGCGTGTGCAGAATGCAGATCAGACTCTACAAACGTGACCCACTGCGCACCACGAGACAATGCTTCAAGACCCAGCGCACCTGTGCCAGCAAAGAGATCTAAGCACCGACTTTTAGGCAGTGCCATGTTCAGCCAATTAAACATTGTTTCTCTGACCCGATCCGGAGTAGGTCGAATCTGATTACCCACAATGGGGATTTTTTTCCCTCGCCACTTTCCCCCGATGATGCGTACTTTCCCTGCTTGTCCGCTACCAGAGCGCATGCCTACCCCACCGTCACAAGAGAAAAATTAGACGCATCGAAATACTTGTGTATGACGGTATTCACGTTCTCAGGCGTGACTTGATCAATATTTGCTAAATAGCGACTCAAATAATCTAATGGCAAATCATAAAACCCCATCATAGTTAACACTTCTACAATGTCCTCATTACTTTCCAAACCAATCGAAAACTGGCCCTTCAGTCGTTTTTTTGCCATGGTGACCTCTTCTTTTGTTGGGCCAGTCGTCATGAATTCCTGGACAATAGTTTGTATTAACTCGATAGTTTGCTTTGATTCTGTCTGCCTGGTTTGACATTGAATCAAAATAGGCCCCTCACCTTCCATCGGCATGACCTGACTACTGACGTGATAGGCAAGCCCTTTTTCATCTCGTACGCGATCAAATAACTTAGAGGCTGGTACCGCGCCCAAAATGGAGTTCGCAACCATCAGTGGATAGATTTCCGGATCATCTCTTTTGATGCCTATCTGGCCGAAAATAATCTGTGTTTGAGTCGACTGATAGTCAATATGCTCCACTCCCGGAGTATGTTGCGTCTGCACCTCTATTGGCGCTGCTGGCTGGCCGGCTGGTAAATGTTCAGTTAATTTTTCAGCAATGGCTATTGCTTGTTCGTTTGATACGTCCCCTACAATAGCAACAACCAGATTATTCGTCACATAGTATTGTTGATAAAAATCAGTAATACTTTTTTGATTTATCTGTTGCACGCTATCGATCGTGCCATCAGGCCAGATACCATAGCCTGTTTCGCCATATAATCTTGCATAAATGGCTTTTTGCGCCAATACCTCAGGTTGCTGCGCTTGTTGGGTCAACAGTTGCAATCGATAGGCTTTTTCTCTCTCGATTGCCGGCTCTTCAAAGAGTGGCGCAGCCAATACGGCGGAGAGAATATCGGTTGCAGTCTTTACTACCCCTTCGTCACCTAGGGTCCGCAGGGAAATAACAGCCATGTCTCTGTAACTGCTCGCACCATAGATCGCACCTAAACCATCTAACTGTTGCCCAATTTGATCGGCACTCCAGCCCTGCGACCCCTCAAACAACAGATCATTGGTTACTTTACTTAACCCAGCCAAATCTCCGTCTCGATTACTTCCAGCTTTAAAAGCAAGCTGAATGTCCAGAATAGGCATGCGTTTGGTTTGTACAAAATATAACTTAGCCCCGTTGCTTAGAGAATGCTTATGCACTTCAACCGTCGGTGCTTTGTCATGTGTTAACTCACTGATTACCGTGGTTGAGGAAGTTTTGTGGTAAAAGAACAACAAGATTCCCAAGACAAACAATACGGGCACCAACAAAAGGCGCGCTCCCATTTTAGTCAGCAAAATTGAATTGAATTTCATAGGTCGTTTAATAACCCAAGTAGGACAGAGGTGCTCATGAAGGTATCAAATTTTACAAATGCCGTCCAGCCTGCTGCGCAATTGGGCGGGCACTACACCAGCTGATCGAGGGATCCACGCTCTCTTATCTCCCAGAGCAGAGAGCACAGCGCCCTCAACCTCTCTAAAATTTCCCTGACACACACCTCCGTCTTTAATGCGCCGCCACACCGAAATAATCAAAAAAATTCTTTTTTAATTGATTTTATCAGCATTAAATTGCACTCTTGAAATAAACGCAAACAATCACAAGGGGGTTTTATGCCACTACCAACAAAGCAACGAGAGTTTGACTTTATCCTGTCTTCCATCACACATGCGCAGTATACTAGTCCCGAGTTGAACTTAGCTGGGCTTGGGTTGAACGATCAGGACTGCCTACAATTGATGCAAGCGCTCAATCTAAATCCCGGCTTAAAACAAAATTTACAAAGCTTAAATTTGAGCCATAATCATCTAGAGAGCTTCCCCCCTTATTTTGAATTTCCTAATTTATTGAGTTTAGATTTACAGTTTAATCAAATCCAAAGCATCGAAAACGAACTCAGTAACGCGCCCAATCTACAACAATTATTCTTGCAACAAAATCACCTGTCTTATATTGAAGCCCTTGCTTGTCCAAACTTACTCTATCTAGATCTCTCTAATAATCAACTAGAGCGCCCACCAGTAGTCTCAAGCCTTTCTCAACTCTTACATCTGGATTTGCGTAATAATTTGCTGATTTTTCCACCGATCTTGTCTAGCAATCCACAGCTGCAAGAACTCCATCTCAGCGGCAATCATATACCCACCGAACTCACAGATTTATTTATTGCTGTGATTCAAAAGCACCAACCAACCACTCAAGTCTCCGTCTATCCTTGTACTAAAACTGTCTATCCACCCATTTTAACGCTGGATGAACTACGTCAGTATTATAGTATGTGGACTGAGCATTATTGCCAACGTTTCGTTGCTGACGCCATGAGCGAAGAAGAAAGGAAAAAGTTAGCCCAGACCGTTGCTAGCGCTAAGAAACAGGCCGTTGCGTTTCCCAAATTGCTCACCAATATCAAGAACTCTATTCCTGAGCAATTCGCATCCTCTTTAAATCAATTCATAGACGCATTTCATTGGTTACTTGCCTTGTCTGACCGAATCAACCCTGTAGTCATGCCATCCAGCGCAAACGTTATCGAAGAAGCCAAGATGTATGGCTTAACCTTATTTAGCACAGATTGGGAACAGGCTTGGACAAACATCGTAGAAGTAGCAGATGCGATCAATAAAGTAGCTAAAATGAGGGAAAAATTAGGCGGCGCGACAGGTTTTGGCTATTCTAAAAAGCAACTTTTCGAGAGCTCACCAAATCCCTTTTTGCACGCGCGTGTAGCAAGCACCGTTGTCGAGTCGAGTGGCATACACCAGCCAGGCGCAATGCAAACCGAGCCAGCACTTGAGATGATGACCATGTCGGCTCTGCCTGCATTTGAACAGAGCAAGCGACCTGAAAACCCCTCCGCTTCTTACGTTACAGCGATGCCTCCCCATATGCAGGCTCGGTTTTCTTAGTGTCTATCTCAGCACTGGCCACGGCAGGCAGGTAATGCGCAACAATGCGATTATTCGCAGACAAGTAATGGACTGCTGCCTGCTGCACTTGTGTACTAGTGATGGCTTTAATTTTATTAACAAACGCTTCCTCTGCTTGCCAACCTAGACCGATACTTTCTAGCATGCCTATTGTGTTTGCTTGCTGTGACATGCTGTCTTTACTAAAGACGGTGTGGGCTATTAATTGATTTTTTGCAGTTTGTAATGCGTGCTCTGGAACACCCTGTTGTTGAATCAGATCGATTTCAGCCAACAGTTTTGTTTCTAATATATCCAAAGAAGTGGTTTGATTTGGCACAGCACTTAACATAAACAGAAAGGGATATTGGCTATACAAAGAATAATCCGCCCCCACGCTCACCGCCACCGGATTGTCTCGAACCAATTTTTTTACTAAAAGGCTACTTTGCCCTTCTTGTAAAATAGTTGCGAGTAATGCCAATGCATAAGCGTCTTCACCAGCCTGACCTGCGCTGGTTGCACTAGGCACCCGATAGCCTACGGTCACGCTAGGTAATCGCAAATTAGGCACAGTGATGTTAAGTCTGGTTTCTGCAATGGATGGCAACTCTGGGATAGGTTTCTGAGTGACTTTTTCGCTAGTAGGAATCTGTCCAAATAAACGTTTCACCAGCTCCTGGGCTTGCGCAGGATCGACATCTCCGACTAGAACCAGGGTAGCAAAATTAGGCGCATACCATTGTTCATACCAATGTCTCAAATCAGTACTGGTCATATTTTCCAAGTCTGTCATCCAGCCAATGACCGGCTGTGAGTAAGGGGAGGCTGCTAAGGCTTGCACCAAAAATCTTTCTTCCGCCAAACCGTTAGGATTATCCTCTACGCGCATCCGTCTTTCTTCAATCACCACTTGTAGCTCTTTGGCGAATAAAGCGGGATCAATCGTTAAATGCCGCATACGCTCAGCTTCATAGCCAAGCACAGTCTCTAGATGCTCTTTAGCCACGACCTCATGGTACGCAGTAAAATCATAGCTAGTGAACGCGTTAATTTTTCCACCTAACTGGGCAATGCGCGTCAAAATTTGAGTCCCTGGTAAATTAGGCGTGCCCTGAAACATCATGTGCTCTAAGGCATGCGATAACCCTGTCACCCCCAAATGCTCGTCCTTACTGCCTACGCGATACCAAATCTGAGAGGCTACAATCGGCGCTCGATGATCCTCACGAATCACCACCTTTAATCCATTATCCAATTGGAAGGTATGGGTATCTGCATCAACGGCCCATGAGAAGTTAAAAAACAAACATACTAGTGATGTGGCAATGAAAACAAGAGTTCTTAGCATGAGGTGGCTCGCTTCTAGTTATACACCCAAGTCTCAAAGCATGGTACACTGGGGCGCTGTGGCATGTAGGGACTATCATAATGTTAAAATTTTTTTCACGCAAAGCCAAACCAGAAAATAAAACGGTTGAAACTCCAATACCAGCTGACGCGCCAGTCCCAGTTGCTCAGCCCACGCTTACCGAAGAGCCCAAACCCTCTCTCTTTGGCCGCCTTAAGCAGCGCTTACACAAAACTCGCAAAACGTTTACCGAGGGTATTGCCACACTCATCTTAGGTAAAAAACAAATAGACGATGAGCTATTAGAGGAAATCGAGACTCAACTACTCATCGCCGATCTGGGCGTAGACGCCACAGACACCCTAATTAAAAAATTAACGGCCCAAGTTTCTAGAAAAGAGTTGGATAACCCTACAGCACTGTACGAGGCATTGAAGCTCGAGCTTACAGCCATGCTACAACCTTGTGAGCGCCCTTTACAGGTTGATTGCGCACACAAGCCTTATGTCATTTTGATGGTTGGAGCCAATGGCAATGGAAAAACCACTACGATTGGTAAGTTAGCCAAGCGCTACCAACAACAAGGCTTATCGGTGATGCTTGCTGCAGGCGATACTTTTAGGGCGGCTGCGATTGAACAATTGGCTGTGTGGGGTGAGCGTAATAATGTGCCCGTGATTGCTCAACATACAGGCGCAGACTCTGCCTCCGTTTTATTTGATGCCCTAAAATCTGCCCAAGCCAAACATATTGACGTACTGATTGCTGACACAGCCGGTCGCTTACATAACAAAAGCCATCTGATGGATGAGCTAGAAAAAATCGTCAAGGTACTTAAAAAATGCGACGCAGCAGCGCCTCACGAAATCATGCTAGTCATTGATGCAGCTACCGGGCAAAACGCGTTGAAACAAGCCCAAACATTTCATAGCATGATCGGCATCACAGGGATCACCCTGACTAAGCTAGATGGTACTGCTAAAGGGGGCGTTATTTTTTCTATTGCCCACAATTTAAAAATTCCTATTCGCTTTATTGGAGTAGGTGAAGGTATAGACGATCTCAGATCTTTTGAAACACAGCCTTTTATTGACGCTTTATTTAGCCAAAATGCTGAGAGTGAGCACAGCGATGATTACGTTTAAAAATACAACCAAACGCTATTCCAATGGACAAGTAGCCCTCAATCAAATTAACTGTAATATTGAGACAGGAGAGTTCGTTTTTTTAACTGGGCATTCCGGCGCGGGTAAAAGTACTTTTTTAAAATTAATTGCTAAGTTAGAAACCCCTAGCCGAGGCGATGTGATAGTCGATTCCATACCGCTCAATACATTAACACCACGCCGCATTCCTTTTTACCGCCGGCAGTTGGGGCTCATTTTACAGGACCCTAACTTGCTGCCAGAGCTCACTTGTTTTGATAATGTTGCACTACCTCTGCAGATCATGCACACCGATCCCGATGTGATTCAAAAAAGAGTCCGAGCTGCCTTAGACAAAGTCGGTCTATTGGCCAAAGCCCAGTGTTATCCTCAAATGCTCTCCACTGGTGAGCAACAACGCATTAATATTGCTCGCGCAGTGGTACATCGCCCTAAGATTTTATTAGCCGATGAACCTACTGGTAATTTAGATCCGGCGCTTTCTTTTGAGATATTCAAATTATTTGCTCGTTTCCATCAGATCGGCGTGACTTTAATCATCGCTACACATGACACCTTGTTGCTAAACGCATTTCCTTATCGCCAACTTATACTAAGCAATGGAGAGCTGATTCAAGATGAGTCTCAAGTCCAAGCAGCCAGCTAAAACACACGCTTCTAAATCTTTCTCACATTTGTGGAAAAAAATGGCCTTATATGGCAAAGCACATACGGCTGCATTGAAAAAAAGCATGCAACATTTTTGGTTAAGCCCTGCGAGTAATAGCTTGAGTCTGGTGACCATGAGTATTACTTTAGCATTACCTCTGTTGTTACAAGTCACGCTCAATAATTTCTCGCATCTGAGCAAAACCCTGGATCCTGGTGACACCGTCACAGTGTATTTTGATCTAGAAGCTAACGAGCAACAAATTGCATCCGTTGTTGCACATTTTAAAAACAAAAGTGCTTTAGTGTCCGTTGAGCACCTCACCCCACAAGAGGTCAAAGAAGATTACCTGCATTGGCAACCCAATAATGCCGCCCTCGTAGATCTACCAACCAATCCTTTTCCACACGTCGTTATCTTACAGCCTCAACCTCATACCCCTTTGGCTACGTTAAAACAATTGCAAAATGATGCAGCACAGTTACCAGGTGTTGAAACCACCAGCGTGGATTACTTATGGTTAGAGCGCTTAAATGCGTGGTTAGATTTGGGAAAAACCTTCTTCTGGGCGCTGTTAACCTTGCTGTCATTAGGCGCCATCCTCATTGTCAGCAATACCATTCGTTTAACCCTGTCCCAACATCGGCAAGAAATTGGTCTTTTGTTCCAGTTAGGTGCAACACACTCCATGATACGCCGCCCATTTCTTTACCGCGGCCTCTTAATAGGTGCGCTGGCTGGCATTGGGAGCCTGATGATTGTCAGTTTGTTGACATTGTTTATAAATCCTGCTATCAATCAAGTAATGCATCTATATAACAATCCTGAATCCTTTTTAGGGATTCAATTGATAAACGGTGTAGGTGCAGCTGTTCTTGGTGGTAGCTTGCTAGGCTTCTTAGGTGCCCTGCTCGCCATCAAAGTAGAATTCAAACGACTACATTAACCTATTAAAAGAAAAATATGATGAGATTGAGCAAACAAGCCCGAGGCGGCATTCTTTTAATTGGCAGCACAGCCATTGGTGTTGGCATGCTAGCCCTTCCTGTATCCACAGCCCCCCTAGGCTTCGGATATTCCTTTTTAGCACTCGCTGCAGTGTGGTACTTTACTATCATCAGCGCTTTTATGCTGTTAGAAACCAATCTTTTTTTAGGCAAAGGCCGTAACCTTGGGTTTTTAGCCAAAGAAACTTTAGGCAAACCCGGGGTTATCATCACTACAGTTGCCTATTTAGCGCTGCTGTATGCATTGATTGTCGCTCACTTAACTGCAGGCTCTGCATGGGTAGTCAATAAAGCCCAGTTACATGGCGTGGCTATTGATTTTACAGAAGCAAGTATTGGATTCGCGATCTTCATTTATGTGATTGTGTGTGCAGGAACCTGGTTTGCCGATCTGATCAATCGCATACTCATGGTTGCATTAATGGGCAGTTTTGCATTGCTATGTGTATTATTAGCACAACATGCAAACTTACCCACCCTACTCGATAAACCTCAGCACATGCATTGGTCTATCCTGCCAGTCATTACCTTGGCATTCGGGTTTCATATTATTATTCCGACACTGACCGCCTACATTGATGACCCTAAACAAATGCGGCTTTCTCTAGGATTGGGCTGCTTACTGCCTTTGATCGTGTATGTCTGCTGGCAGTTACTGACGTTAGGTACCCTGCCCTTTGATGGCGCCTATGGACTCGATAGTATCCGTGCGGCCTCTCAGCCTACCAGTGCGCTGATCGCCGCCTTAGAGCACACCACGCAGTCTAGTCATCTTGGACAGATTTTAAGCGCTTTCATCATCATCGTGCTGACAACCTCTTTTATTGGAGTGGGCATTAGTCTATTTGACTTTTTAGCGGATGCTTTATCCTCCATGAAGCTGTCTTTAGCGACTCGTCTACGCATTGGCGCCATCACTATTTTGCCTCCCACTTTCTTTGTGTTCACAAAACCAGACTTGTTTTTAGAGGTGCTGAACTTTGGCGGGTTGTGTGTTGCTCTGTTATTAGGCATTTTGCCTGCAGCGATGTTTTGGAAAGTGCAACGCAGAAATGCTCAACCAATTTGTAAAAAATATTTTGGAAAAACCTGGCACATCGTATTAAATCTTCTCTTTTTCTCTGCCATTATTTTGATTGAATGCCATAACTTATGGGGGAACTAATCACGCTGGACTATACCAGTCCGGCCATGGTTCGCCGATTACAGCGCGTTCACCAAGAACTCATCATTAAAGCATTTAAAAGTAAAGTCGTCCCCATCCTGCGCATCATAGATGCTACAGCAGGATATGGTGTTGATGGCTTGTTGCTAGCACAAGCAGGGTATCAAGTCACCTTAATCGAAAAACGCCCTGCTGTTGCTAAAGCATTACAAACATCACACCAAGCAGGGCTATTGCATCCCGACACACAGGCGGCGTGTCAACGCATGACTTGTTTGCTTGCGGATTCATTTGATTATCTGAGCACCTGCGATCAAGTAGACGCCATTTATTTAGATCCCATGTTTTCTACCCAAGAAAAAAATAGGTTGGGGCCGAGGAAAATGCAGCTTATTCATCAAACGCTAGAAGACACAGAAACTGAAAACTATGCCGGATTACTCGCTCTCGCTCAGAAGAAAGCCAAACATTGGGTGGTAGTAAAGCGCCCTCGTAAAGCGCCACCTATAGGCGAAATGAAGCCGCACAGTCAAATCTTAGGTCGCACCATACGCTTTGATCGCTACATACCATTGACTTAACAGCGCATATTTCTAGCACAAAACCCTGCTAAGCGTTCAAGTCATCTCTAGCGGCGCCCCCACAGCCTACCTTTGCATCTTTTCTAATTCGCTCACAAACTCTGTGGAGTGTCTTGGGTATAAATCTACAGACTCTTAGACAAGGCTTGTGTCAAATCCGCGATCAAATCTTTAGGCGACTCTACCCCAATCGACAAACGTATCATGCTTTCTGTAATACCCATCTGCACTTTTTCTTCTGGTGAAACACCTGCATGCGTCATGGTGTAAGGATGCTGTGCTAACGATTCTGTGCTACCCAAACTCACTGCTAATTTGAAAACAGTCAGTGCATTTAAAAAACGAAAGGCCGCTTGTTTGCCTCCATGAATATCAAAAGCAAAGACAGATCCTGGGCCCGTACATTGTTTTTGATAAATTTGAATTTGTGGATCAGTCTGCTTGAGTAAAGTCATTGCATACAGTTTTTCAATCTGCGGCTGTGTGCTCAAATAGGCAATGACTTCATTTGCAGTAGTCATTTGCCGTGTCACTCTTAATTCTAAAGTCTGTAGACTGCGTAATAGCCTAGATGCTGCATCTGGTCCCAAGGTGGTACCCAAATAAATTCTTAATTTTCTTAGTCGCTCCATATGCGCCTGTGAGCCTACACACGCACCAGCAACCACATCACTGTGCCCACCTAGAAACTTCGTTGCAGAGTATACTGAGATGTCTGCGCCCCAGCGTAATGGTTTCTGAAAAATTGGCCCTAAAAAAGTATTGTCGACTACAACCAATGGCTTTTTTTGACTCTGTTTAGCGATCTGTTGCGCTGTTTTCACACAAGCTTCAATATCGACCAGTCGATTAGTCGGATTAGCAGGTGTTTCTATAAAAATCATCCCTACTTTTCTGTCAGGATGCTGTTTGGCCAGCCAGGCTACTTTTTCTTTAAAATTTTCTTGATGGAAGCCTACCGCCAGAATATTTAATTTCTGTGGTAATAAATGCTTAAAAACATAATCACTGCCACCATACACCGGTTCACTATATAATAAGGCTTCACCCGGATTTAAAAACTCCAAACACAGTGTAAAAATAGCAGACATCCCACTGTTAAAAGACACGCTGGCTTCCGCGTCTTCCCACAAAGCCAGGCGCTCTTCAAAAATCTGTGCGTTAGGATGATTTAAGCGACTATAAATGAGCGTTGAAGTCTGTGCGGGATGAGAAAAACACTCCTCGCCGTCCTCCGCGCTCTGAAAGGTAAAGGTCGATGTATGAAATTCGGGGCAAACCACCGCTCCCTCTGATAAGGCAGGATCGTACCCATGCGACATCATCGCGCTTTCTGGAGAGAGTTTCCATTCTGGCGTTTTAGCCATGTTAAACATCCT
>JAHFQF010000186.1 GCA_023266435.1 Legionellales bacterium
TAAGTTCAGAGCTTATCTATTAAATTAAACAAGATACCTTCATTCGATCGGAGTCTACTATAAGTATGGATAGGATGACAAATGAAAGTCCAGATGCAACGCTATGTGAAACCGCTGGTCAAAAAACTGGCTCCCCCCGTATGCCTTGATCTCTATAAATTTTTATTTCAGTCGCCTGCCTACTCTGGGCCTTATGCAGATTTCGAAGAAGCTCAAAAAAATAGCAGTGGTTATGATAACGCTGTCATTTTTGAAAAAATAAAACAATCCACTCAACACATGATGGAAAATGCAGACGCTTTTTCTCAGGATGGTGTGGCTAGTCACCTTCCAACTTATCGCTACCCAGTCCTCGCAGCTTTATTACAACAAGCAATTAAGCAGGGCGAGTTGCGAGTCATTGATTTTGGTGGCGCACTGGGTACTAGTTATTTGGCATTTCAGCGATTTCTAGGCGACACGGCCTTAAAGATCCAATGGGGTATTGTGGAGCAACCTCATTATGTCGCTTATGGTAAAAAACATTTGTCTTCTAACAACCTACAGTTTTTCGATACCACTCAAGCAGCACTGGCATCTATCCAACCTTCGGTTTGCTTACTGTCCAGTAGCTTACAATATCTTCCTCATCCTGAAGCACTGCTTGCCTCCGTTTTTGAACATCAATTAGACTGTGTCATTATCGACAGAATCCCTACACAAGACAGCGGTCAGCATTTGATTGGAGTCGAGCATGTGCCAAAACAAATCTATGATGCATCATACCCTGTGTGGTTATTTTCTTACGCTCGCATCCTAGGTCTCTGTCAGCAGTATTATGCTTCTATTTTGCCAATAGGCTGTTCAGAATATCCTTTGCCTTTCCAAAAGCACCTAATTGAGTACAAAGGATTCATTTTGCAGACCTGTCTTTGACTCTTATTTGTGTTACAATGATTACTTAAGACTCCATGTTGAGAGATGAAAAAATGTCTTTGCAGGTACCCGTTGTCATTTTAGCCAATGGCCAATTTCCCAGCCATCCGACTCCTTTACAACACCTCTGGCAAGCCAACACCTTAATCTGTACAGACGGTAGCTATCATCACCTATCAGACAGGGGCTTGGAGCCGACTTACATCATTGGTGACATGGATTCGGTTCAAGAGAGCCGGGTGAAAGCACCTCATAGCCTAGTGATGGTAGATAATCAAAATAATACGGACATGGCTAAAGCATTAGATTGGTGCTTAGCAAAAAAAATTAGACAAGCCACTCTGCTAGGCTGCACCGGGCTAAGAGAAGATCACCACTTAGCCAATCTTTTACTCATGGCGCACTATCATCAAAAAATCGCCTTACAAGCAATTACCGATCATTGTGTTATTACCTGTGTAGAGGGAACGCACACATTAGAGAGCCATCCAGGTCAGATTGTTTCTTTAATTGCCTTAGAAGGCTCACCTCGAATTACAACTCACCATTTGCAATACCCTGTATTTAATCAATCCCTAAGAGATGCTAGCAACGGCATCAGTAACCTTTCTACAGCAAATAACATTACGCTAACGACAGATGGCCCACTCTTTGTATTTCAACAGCATCGATAAAAATAGCCATCATTTGAGCTCCCCTGCATGGTTAAGATGAGAAACAACGTTGCAATTTTTTCATCTGATGGTATATTTACAACACACTTCTTGCAAATTGTAAATTGGATTGACAATTTACAAATACAGGGTAAACTGAGGCTATACACCTATTTTGAGAGAAATGCATGTTAAAGCGCCAAGCAACGGATACCCTCCTAGAAAAATCTCGGCAATACCCAGTGGTGGCTATTACCGGCCCTAGACAGTCAGGTAAGTCTACTTTAGCACGCGCGTTATTTTCCAATAAACCCTATGTAAGCTTGGAGGACCCAGACCAACGTCAATTTGCAATCGATGACCCCAGGCGATTTTTAGGGCAGTTTCCTGAAGGAGCAGTTTTAGATGAAGTACAACACTGCCCAGAATTATTTTCCTACTTACAATCGCTTGTCGACTCACAATCAAAAATGGGTTTATTTATCTTAACTGGATCACAACAATTTGGTTTATTATCTAAAATCACTCAATCATTAGCCGGCAGAGTGGGCGCAGTTCAACTATTGCCTTTTACGCTACATGAACTACAAACTGCCAATTGCGCACCTCATACTGTTGAAGAGTTACTATTTACAGGCCTGTATCCGCCCATTTATGACAGAAAAATTCCAGCAACGAGCTGGCATAATGATTATGTCATGACCTATATTGAGCGCGATGTGCGTCAATTGATTAATGTACAAGATTTAAGAACGTTCCATCGTTTTCTACAAATGTGTGCCGCTCGCACAGGCCAAATCTTAAACTTATCGAGTCTCGCTAATGATTGTGGCATTACGCACAATACCGCAAAAGCCTGGATATCAGTCTTGGAAGCCAGTTATATTGTATGTCTTCTCTCACCTCATCATAAAAATTTTAATAAACGCTTAATTAAAAGTCCAAAGCTCTATTTTTACGATACCGGGCTTGTCTGCGCACTATTAAACATTCAAAATCATACCTCCTTGCTCTCTCACCCTTTGCGAGGTGCATTATTTGAGACTTGGGCGGTGAGCGAGCTCGTTAAAAATCGTTTTAACCAAGGTTTGTTATCTAATCTGTATTTCTGGAGAGACAGTCAAGGGCATGAAGTAGATATTCTTTTAGATCAAGATAATCTTCTTATTCCTATAGAGATCAAATCAGGCCAAACTGTTACTTCCGATTATTTTACAGGGATACAATATTGGCAAGGACTCAATGCAGTGCAGTCTCCTGCTTGGCTCCTCTATGCCGGAGAGCAAACGCAAAAGCGCACTGTTGCAACCGTTCTTTCATGGAAAGCAATACATCTTCTTTCACAATCTGACAAGTAAGCATTCGTACGTGTTCAAGCAGCCCACCTTTAATAAATGGGAATTTCAGCATGGATGATGAGAGAGAGGTTGTCTTATTCCATACACACTAAGCTAAAAAACCTCTTGACTTTTTAACTAACTTTTTGCATTAATGGCAAATTGTTTATTAGTAAAGGGATCTAGAGGCAATGTGGCAAACGCTTTCATGGATGGTCAATAAAACAGCTTCATTTCTTTGGGAAACAGGGAAACAAATCGTTCAGACTGGGGTAGCGCATTTACGCCCGTTAACCACGCTTGCAAGTTTAGTTGCCACCGAAATGATATGGCATCAAGTCGTCACTCCTGCCGCCGAAGAATCATCGTGGCTAGATGAACACGAGTCCGCGAAAGCAGCGCTCCCTTTTGTATATTATGGCTTGGTGACGTCTGTTTATTGCGCTTTCCATCCCCAACATCTCAAAGGCTTTGTACACGGTTTGACACAACACTTATATCCCTCAGGTCTGATAAAGGCTTATCAACAATTTTCAGCACCTATCTACCAAATTTCTAAGCAAACAGCCTTGTACATAGTCATGCCCGCTCTCGTGTGGCAATTCGCTGTACATCCTACACTCCGAGCCATCACACCAGATGCACATCAATGGCCACTCCGCTTGATACAAGGCACTTTTTGGGTCCTGTGGCAACGTCCTACACGCTTACTCTTTAGTGCGGGATTTAACGAATATTATCATACAGGTATTGCTAAAGGACTTTATCTGAGTACTGATGGACAGCCTGTTTCTATGACACCTTTTGATCAAACTCCAACATTTAGAGAGTTGGGGCGTATGATTCCAATACCTGCGGCACATGTCATTTATCATTACTCCAGATCTAAACCCATCATTAAAAAAGAGCCCAACACAGGCCAACGCCTACAGGCTGCTGGAAAAAACCAAGGTTTAAGTGATTATATACGCATGGCGCTTACGCTTGTAAAACGATTAGTAGGCTATGTGCTATTAATAGGCGTGACTGAAGTGACTCCATATATCAATTACTTTACCCCCATTATGGAATTACTGCTTCGAGGCATCACACTGGGCTACGTGGATTTAGATATCGTTTTTACTAAGTGATCTTGCCCCGGTATTCCGGACACCCTACTAAGCTAGTATAATCTAGCGAAGAGAGGTGTAACATGACTGACAAAATCAGGAAAAAATATAGTGCCCAGTTCAAAGAGCAAGCATTAG
>JAHFQF010000026.1 GCA_023266435.1 Legionellales bacterium
CGAGCAAGTAATTCAGACTCTACAACAAGATGAAGTTAATATAACTGTTCCAGTGACTGCTGGAGTACGAGTTTTAACAAATGCAGAAGCTAATCTTAACTTACTTACATTTATAGGTACTTTAACCGAAGATATTTTGGTTGAATTCCCAGTTGTTAATGGAGATATTTGGTATATCTTCAATAATACGACTGGTGCCTATGTTGTAAGCATGGTTCGCGCTGGCGATCCTCCTGGCAATGCCATCATTATTCCCCCAGATGAACGCTTAACAATAGGGATGGATAGTACTGGCCTTTGGAATACACCTACGATTTTAACACCTGGAACCAGTATTCTTTTCCAAAACGGTTCGCAATCTGATCCCTCTATCAAATTTTTAAATGACCAATCAACTGGTATTTATTTAGCTCAAGCAACTAATTTACCTGGAACACCTGGCATTCTTGGCTTAACTGTTTCAGGCAATGAAGTACTCCAATTAAAAGGTAATGGCGTAGCTGCACAAGGCCAAGGAATCTTTAATGTAGGTACGATTCTTATACCATCGATTACTTTTCCATTTGATGGCGGCTTTTTCCAACCAGCAGGCCCAGTTGTTGGGATGACTGATGGAACGAATTCAATTCTAGGAATGGGCCCTCGTGGTCTGACTTTAAATATTGCCAATTCATCTGCTGCACTGCCATGTTTGAATTTTTCTAGTTTCAATCCAGCAATAGGCTATACAAATCCTCCAACGGGTGCTGGTATCTACGGAACTGGCACAACACCAACCACAGCCACTGTCAATATAGCCATTAATTCTATTGATAGAGCTGTTTTTTCAACAGCTGGACTGGTTCTTTCAACACCTTTAGCTATTGCGAGCGGTGGCACAAATGCTGCCAATGCGCCAGCAGCCTTTAATAATCTATCTCCAATCACAACATTAGGAGATACGATTTATGGAAGTGCTCCGAATACAAGCTCAAGACTCGCAGTTGCTGCTAAACCAGGTGCTGGATTCATAACTCGAACTCAAGGAGGTGGTTTTATACCTGCTTGGGCTGGATTGAGTATTCTACAGATTTTGCAAACTGTTGTTACCGATGTCTTTACTGTTACTGGTAATACTTTTACACCTGTTACTCCTTTAACGATCTCGATCACACCAACATCTACAAATAGTAAGATTTTTTTCATTCTTCAGTCTGGTTTTTCTTTTTCTGCCTCTTCTGTAATTCTTCAACTAGATTTGATGTTATCAATAGGGGGAGGAGCAGCAACTCCTATTTATCAAGGAACAGCGGGTAGTTCTGCTAATGCATCAGCCCTTGTGGCAGCGCCTCCTACAAGTGTAGGTAATATTCCTCAAAATTTCTCTATTGTTTATCTTGATCAAGGGCCCGTTACTCAAGTCAATCGTACATATTCAATAAATGCAGCCACATCTTCTGGAAGTGCGTTTTTAAATAGAACTACAGATTCAACAGGTGGCATTCCTTCTTCGATTACAGTTGTTGAGATCGGTGGTTTCTGATGAAAAGTATCATCATTCCTTTGATTTCTCAGCCTGGCATACAAAGAGATGGTACACCTTATGATTCACCGAACTATATAGATGGTCAATGGGTTCGATTTTATAAGGGAAAACCTCGCAAAATGGGCGGATATGTCCTGATTGATCGAGGTGGTTTAGAAATAACCAATTCATTGTATTCGATCTCCCAAACAGGTAATACGATTGATTTATATTATGGCAGACCATCGACAATTGCTTTTGCTAATTATAACCAAAATATAACCTCTATCGGCACTGAAATAGATCGAACACCAACTTCTAATTTTATTCCAAATCCTAACAACACATGGACGATGGATTTATTTTCAGGTGAAGATTTAGCATCTGATCCAGCCCCCACAGTACAATATATCATCGCTCATGCAGGGCAAAATGCCTTAGACATCTCTAATACGGTGAATACGACTGTGTTTTGGGGAAATGCAATCTACCCAGCGAATCAGACACAAGTTTTACAATCTATCTTTTTAAGTACTGGTACTGGTACTGATGGAATAGACCCTCCTTATACTGCCACGACAACGCCTCTTCAAATCAGCGGTGGTATTGTATTCATATCGCCAATCCTAATTGGTTGGGGCAATAATGGCACTTTGATATGGTCGGTTCCTGGTTCTATTATATTTCCCACAGCTGCTGGTAGCATGACAGCTATCAATCCTCTTTATACAAAGGTAGTCACAAATAATAAGATTGTGCGTGTTATGTCTGCCAGAGGAAGCAATGTAACGGCTTTAGGTCAGAATGCTCCTTCTGTTCTTATATGGTCTTTAAATAGCCTGATTAGGGCTAACTATGTAACGGTTAATGCGATAGCTACCTTTACTACACAAATTATTCAAAATAACATCAGTATACTCTCTGCAAATAGTATAATTGAATATAACCAGGTTTTTTACTGGGTTGGACAAAATCAATTCTTTCAGTTCACAGGTATTGTTTCTAAGCTAAACAATGAAATGAACCAAGAATACTTCTTTAATACGTTAAATTATGATTATAGAGGTCTTATTTTTGCCTTTGCAAACCCTCGTTATGATGAACTTTGGTGGTGTTATGCAAGTGGAGATTCAATAGTTCCTGATAGAGCTGTTATTCACAATATCAGATATGAAATTTGGTATGATACGGCAATAAATCGTTCGGCAGCTATTATACCCGTAACCTCTTCTAATCCAGTTATGGCAGATAATTTATCTATTATTACCAAAACTAGGAATTTAGGCCCTGTTACGTCCTATCCCATTTGGAAACATGAAGTAAAGTTGGATAAAGTTATCGATGATCGTTCCTATCCTATCCAATCATTCTTTCAAACCCATTTAATCGATTTATTCTCAAACAATCCAGATAACAACAATATGATTTGGGTTAGACGAATTGAACCTGATTTTGCTCAAAACACAGCTGTTCCATCCAGCAATATGCTCGTTAGCATTATATCCTTGATGTATCCGAATGACCAGAATGCTATTACCTACGGGCCGTTCATTATAGCTCAAAACGCTCCTTTTATCGATAATATTAATGCTCAAGGAGCCATCGTTAGTCTTCGTTTCGAAAGCAATTCTGCTGGTGGATTTTATCAGGCTGGCAAAACATTGTTAAATTACACAATTGGGAATGAGAGAAAATAATGGCTGATGTTGTATTGCCGATCAAGATTTCATTTGATGACTGGTTTTCCCAGATTCGACAGGATTTACCTAACTTAGAGTTTCCAAATCCTGATGGGGTCAAAAATTGGCGAGAAACAGTGACTCAGCTTATTAATATGAATTCTTTAGACAATATTCCCATTCCGACAAAGAGTACGTATCCAAAAGATGAAGATTGGCGCAAATGGGGAGCCTATTTTGTAGATATTATGCTGGATTCAGTATGAGTCTAAATGATTTAAGTAGTAATTTTGTTGAATTATAGTTAAAATTTTATATATATTTTAGGAGATTTTTATGTATCAGTATCCAACAGCTCCAGCACCTAACCAGATGCAGGCTCCTATGCAGGCACCGCCCATGCAAGCGCCACCTCCATCATCCCCTAGTTCATCACCCTATGGGCCTCCTCCTGCACCTCCAGCGTCTGCTAATCAGAATCCTGACGGACAAGGGCCTCCAAATGGTTATTCTCATGGTGGACAAGTGAGCGGTCGACATAAGACGGGCTCAATGATTGATGCACATTTCAATATTCATGAATTAGATCACTTAGATCATCTTCAGGGTAAAAAAATGGTTGACCGTCGAAGTGGTGAACGAATTTACCCCCATCTCGAAGAATTGATTAAAAATCCACATGTCAGAGACAATATTCATCATCACTTTAAGCAGCATTTAGCTACTGGCGGACACGTTGAAGACCAAGAAACAGGTCATCAATTACATCAACTCGCTATGGATGGACGTCATGGTGACAGAGAAATAGCCAAAATAGGCCCTCATACCCATCACCTCTTCAATTATATGGCTGGTCACGCTACACGCAACCCTCATGACGGCTTACCTGAATACTGGTCTTTAAGTGGAATGCTTGGAAGTGCTGGAAACGCGATTAAAGGGTTTGGTAGCAAAGCAATTGATTATGCCAAAAAAGCTGCTCCTTCCATTGCTGGTTTTGCTGGTTCTGCTGCTCAACATCTAATGCCGATGGCAACTGAAAAGTTAACACAACATCTTGGTGGTAAATATGGCGATTTAGGCACCATGGCAGGTCAATTCGCAGGTCAAGCAGGTCAAGCTGGCGCGAATAAATTGGCTGGTTACGGTGGCCCTGCAGCTTCCAGATTCGGCTCAATAGCAGGTCAATCTGCCGCTGCTGGTCTGCAAGGTAGAGAAGCTGGTTTATCACCCTCTGCATCTATGGGACACGCCTTAGCAACAGGAGCAAGTAACTTTGATAACCCTGTGGCTCATGGAGTAGGCGCTGCTGGTGGAGCAATGGCTATGGGTGCCGACCCTCGTGCAGCTCTTAGACAGGGTGCTCAAACAGGGGCTATGTCCGCCATGGACAGGTTAAGACAAAAGATGATGCCACAACAGCAAATGCTGCCCGCTCCAGCTGGAGGCCCCTCTCAAGCCGATTATGACATGCTTTAAAATAGGTGATGCCGATGGCACGCAGTGTAGAAAACCAAATCTCTAAGCAGATGCAGAATCTGCCGCCTCCGCCTCCTTGGGTTGAGAAATTGGAAGCCGAACACCCTGATTTGACCCTTTGTCATATGATGAACGAAGAATTAGAAGGCTTGGACAATATGCAAGGTGGCCCTTCAATTGATGAGACCACAGGTATAAGAGAGTATTCTAAACTTGAAGGAATCATAGATAAACCTGAAGTTCGTCAAGTTATCGAGGCAGTTTTTTCAGATTTAGCAGATGATGGCAAATTAAGCCCTGATATAGAAGAATCTTATAAAGTAGCAAAGAGTGCTTCTTTACCCTATCGAGAAACGCCTGCCGAGCATACCGAAGGAATCGAAAAGATCGAAGAAACAGGTGAAGGTGGCGACACCAAAATGGCATGGTTGCCTAAAAATCTCGTTTTTCTACTGCTTGATCTTCGCGGAGGTGAGCCCAATATTAATCCTGAAACTGGGTTATTAGCTTTTGGTGGAGTAGCGAGCGCGGTTCAAAATGTTGTTTCAGCACCTTTTAGGGCGATTAATAGCATTACTGGTACCAAGATAGGTACGGAAGGACTTCGCATTGCAGGAACGATCGTAGGTGGCATGCTAGGAGGCCCAGCAGGGGCTGGAATAGGCAATGCTGCTGCTCATTGGGCAACAGGCAATACACCTATGAATTCATTATGGAGCGGTGCTAAAAACGCTGCATTAGTCGGTGGTATCCAAGGTGCTGCAGGTATGATGCCTGGAGCTACACAAGGTTTAATAGGTAAGCTGGGCGCTCTCAGTCCTCAAGCAGGGAGTGGCCTAGGGGCTTTCTTAAACAACGGTGCTGGCTTTACTGGTCTATGGGGAGGCCCTGCAGCTATGGCTGCTCCTTCTGCTGCTGGTAATATGGCCGCTGCAAGTCAAAGTGCACCAGCTGCCATTCCTGGCGCAGCAGCTCCAGCTGGGGGAGGATTCCTAGATAAAATTGGCGATATGATGGGCCATAAAGCGTTTCTACCAGCTGTTATTGCAGGAACATCCGCACTGTCCTTTATCGGACAGAAAAGATTGGAACGTGAGCAAGAAGCAAAGCAGAACGATAAGAAAAGAGAACATGAGCAGCATTTGCAAAGAGTAGGTTTTTATGACCCTTTGAATGCCAAAAAATATCATCGTGTAAAAAATCCAGCTTATATGCCGACTGCAGAAGATAGAAAACGTGGTCGTTATACAGAGCCGATGTTTTTAACAGAAGAAATGAAGCCTGATAAATATGCAGAAGGCGGTCATGTAACCCATTCGTATAAAGAGGGCTCTATCATAAAAGGGCCAGGAGACGGCCAAGCTGATGACATACGTACTCATATACCTGCTGACAGTTATATTATTGACGCCACTAGTACAGCTCATTTTGGAAATGGTTCGTCAGAACGAGGTGCGGAAGTCCTCAAAAGAGTTGAACAACGTCTTAAGAAAAATGCTCACCCAGCCTTAATGCAAAAATTAGAACAACATTACGAAAGACATGCCAAACCAACGGAAGTGATGCTTTCTAATGATGAATTCGGCTTTGATCCCATTTCTGTGACTTTATTAGGCAAAGGTTCGATTGCAAAAGGTTCAAAAGCACTCAAAACAATGGTTAAAAATCTTCGTAAAGATAAGAGTCGGAATGGTTTAGGTTTACCACCTCCTGCCAAAGACCCATTTCATTATATGAAAGGAGCTTTGTAAATGGCTAAGAAATTTGCGAATGCTGATTTAACTGCTTATTCAGGGGCACCCCTTTTCCAACAAGAAGCTCAACGAAAAGCACTTAGACGAGGTGTTGAGGCATTTAGCATGCCTTATACACCTTATAGCGAACCGACAATTGCTGAATTTAATAAATATCATAGACAAGCTAACACACGTTTATTAAATGAATTAGCAAGACGTCAAGGTTCGGATGAAGTTGAGCTTTCCAAGCAAGAATTAGATGCAGCGTCAGGGATTAGAAGCCATCATAAAGCACGTGATTTATTAAAAGGTTACCTTGATAATCCGCAAGAATTACAGAAGAAATTTTATAATCCGTATGCTGAAAATCGCTTTAAAGCTATGGAAAAAGAAGCTGATAAAACATGGTTTGAGAAGATTCAGCCGACTTTAACAGGTCAAGCGATCGCCAATGGTACCTTTGGGTCACCAGCGTATAAAAAACATATGGAACGTGTCGCAAGAGATTTTCGACTTAATCTTAAGCGTCAGCAAAGTGAATTTAAACATGCTGGTGCCGAATCAGCTATGCGAGGTGCAAGTGAGCACACCAATACGGCAGCTCGACATGCTGAAGTAGCTGGTCAAATGGCAGCTCAAGATCGTGCAGGTCATATCGGTATGGCAAATGCACGTTTAGATACGGCTGGCAAGAGCACTTCTCAAGAGATTGCAATGGCCGATGCTTTACGAGAAGAAGCAAATCGTCACCAAACACAAGAACAACGTGAATTGAGTGAAGGTCAAAGAAGATTTCAAGAAGAAATCGAACATCCACAACGAATGGCACGTGAATTTGCATCGTTAGTGGCAGGACAACCTCAATTAGCATCTAATGTACAACAGCATATCCCTTATCCCCAAATACCGCCTACAAACGCTACTACGGTAGCCGCTGGAGCTTTAAACGCTGCTTTTGCACCTATGGCACCACGTCCCCAAAAAACTGGTGGTCGCACTTATAAAAATGGAGGCGCTGTTAGAAAACTAGCAGCTGGAGGCCCAGGGAGTCCTTATGAGCTTTCTGATGCTCAATTGCCTTCCATGAATTCTCCAGAAATGATAGCTGGTAAACGATTAGCGCATAATTTCGGTCATGATTCCCGCTCAAGTCCTGTTGGGGCTTACATGAGTCATTTGGGTGCTAATCTGCTTGCAAACGAGACTGGACGACCTCTTGAAGCTCTAGGAAAAGGCATAAAAGAAGGTTATCAAGCTCACGAAGCAGCTCATGAAAGCAATAATGTTAATAAAGTACGCCAAGCCAACCTTTTGGGTGCAATTACGGATTCACGCTTAAAACAGCAGAATCTATTGGCTGAATATCAGATGCATCGCATGGGCCATGAAGAAACTTCCCGTCATAATAAAGCGATGGAAGCTCATTCAGGAACAGCTGCTCAAGCAGCTATGCTGAAAGCCGAGGCTTATAAAGCAGCTTCAGAACAGAAGACAGAGACAGGATTATCTTCAAAACGTTATTTATATGACCAAGAAGGCAAAGTTATCGGCCCTCGTACAACCGATGATAATAAGCATATCCACGGCCTCATGAAGGCTATCAAAGACCGAAAGAACGCAGCTGATCTTCTGATTGATGCTGGTGAGAAATCACAGCAAGCAGAGAGCGGTTATTGGAAAGGCTGGGCAGCTGATCCGAATGCATGGATTAATAGGAAAATGCCGATTGGACAAGGTTTGTTAGATACTTTTACTAAAGACCTAGAACCCTTGCAAAAAGCTGGTACAGCAAGCGATAAATATGCGCTTGGTGTCAGTGCAATCAATTCTGGACGTCAAACTGTTCACGGTTTGAAGAGTATTCAAGCAGCTAAGTTAAATCCTCGCCTTTCAAAAGCCGCAAACTTGGAATCTTCACAAGATGATTTGAAACATCAAATTCAAGGCTCCGAAGAAGAGTTGAATATGTTGCGCTTAAGTGGAGCAACTCCTGAAGAAATAGCCGAAGCCATGAAAGATACGGAAGAATTAAAAAGTCATGCAGCTCATTATAACCAAAAGATGGGGTCTTCCAAAGCTGCTCCACCTCCTTCTGAGGGTCAACCAGACGTTGATTTAACCAAAATGAGTCGTGAGGAATTGCAAGCAATAGCGGGGCCACAATGAGTCTTCAAGAAGCCGCCAGAGCCGAATTAGCTCGTCGTGACATGGCAGACGCTGCCCGAACAGAACTTGCCAGACGCGATGCAGAAGAACAACAGTCTCCCAACGAAGCACCTAGAACATTGGGTGGTATGGGAAGAATGCCTGGCGCCGATGTCATTAAACGTGGTGCTAAACTGACTGCTCACGCCGTGGGCCCTTCTTTATTAGGAGGAGCCGCTGAATTAGGAATGCTTCCTATCAATACTGCACGTGCGCTCAAGGACAGATCAATGGAAAACTGGGTCTCTCCGATAGGAAAGCTTCAAGAGCAATTACCAGCAGATTGGGCACCAAAGAATCCTCAAGAACGGTTGGCCTCTACAATAATGTCTGTGTTAACGCCTGGTGGCATAGGCAAAGCAGGTAAGGCAATCGGTCACGCTCTCGAAGCCGTCGCTCCTCATGCCGCTAAAGCAGCTGCAAAAGGCACTCCTAAATGGGTAAAGGCCACTGGCCATGCATTAGCAGATGAAAGCCCTGGAGCCCTTGCTAAAATGGTTCCTGGTGCTGCCGTATCTCATTTGGCAGTAGAGAATGATGCTCATCCAGCATTGGCAGCCGCTTTGGGAATAGGTACAAATATACCTGTGAATTATTTGGCAACCAAACCAGCTAAGCTTTATTCTGAATGGGTGAAAAATTATGCTATTCAAGACCCAGAAATTCAGAAGTCATTGATTAAAAATGCTGGCAACAAAGTATTTCATAAGAATAAACCTCAAACTTCAATGTTTGTTGAAGATAACCTACCAGTCCAAGAAGTAACACCACAGAAATTCGGCCAAGAAGTTCAAGATATCGCCAAAGGATATGCAAAATCAAAAAGCCAACACTTTAAGAAAGAATATACCCCCATCGATGAAGCATTGGTAAAATCACAGCCGATCGATCTAGAACCAGTGATGGATACATGGCTAAAGCCCTTACATTCAAAAGAAAATGTTCTGGAAAAGAATTATTATTTAAAATCACCTCAAGGTAAAGATTTTCTAAGGCTATTAAATGTTAAAGAAGGTACGAACTTTGAAAAACTTGAATACGATGTTGTTTCGAAACTCTTTCAAAAGTCATTTGAACCCGAAAAAGGTGCCTTAACTGCCCCAGGTTCAAGGGCAAAAACCATTAAAGATTTATCACCTGAAGATATATTGAATGGTGATTCTGCCTTATCAAAAATTCTCACCCCAGAAACACGAGCTGCTTTTAGTGAGAATTTCGAGCATCATAAAGGTGTTTTATATGATCCGAAGTCAAGTGCAGAAGCCAAAGCAGAAGCTAATAAATTCTTTAATTCACTCAGAAATAATCGTACAGAGATCAATGCAGCTAAGAATCCCTATCAGATTCGCGAATTAGCACGTGAAAATGCTTCTCTTGGGAATTACCATGGCTTACCGTCATCTAAGCAACATGCTCATGCTAGCGAATCAAAGGTATTGAAAGAAGACCTATTACATGGTGGTTTAGAAGAGACCAACCCTCAGTTAAGTAAAGATTTGCGAAAAGCCGATGCCGAGAATTCTTTCTGGCAAAAACGTAAGAAGATGGTCGGCTCTTTTATTGGTAGTAAAAACGAACCGAAGACCCCTGAACAAGCTGTAGAAAGCTTATTGAGCGATTTCGGCAAAGGGTCAAGGACTTTAAAGTTTATAAAAGGAATTGCAGGAGAAAAAGCAAATGCCGTTTCTGATAACTTACTTACTGTACTCGGTACTGAAGGGCAAGATACGAATGTTATAAATCTTTATAAGAAATATAAAACTCTTCCTAAAGAAGACGCTAAGATATTTTGGATGGGTATTACACCCGATACCAAAAAAGCTTTAGACAAATCATTTAATATGATTGAAGAATTAGCTGCTCGAAATAACATGAAAACAGCAGATTTTAACCCAGTAGCCAATTACGCGAAAACACCGACCTTAAATTGGTGGAAACGTTTTAAAAAGAATCTCTTCAAAGCTCGTGCTATTAAAAAATACACCTCACCCAAAGGCATGCAAAAGCTTGAAGAGCATTTATTAACACCTCAAGTTAAAGCCCCTTGGTTCCAAGAAACCCGCACTGCACTTAAGAAATCACCGATGGCATTCGCTAAACAAGAGGCGAATAGACCAAGCCGTAAATATGTGATACATCCTAATGCGGTGGAAGTGAAATAAATGGTTGACAATCACGGTAAACGCATCTAATTTGTTTTTAGAAATCATTGAAGTATTTTAAGCCATTTGATGATTTTCTTACAGTTTTAAATTCACGTGATCTTTGAACTTGTAATTTATTTTTGTATTGTTTATACATTACATACCTTTCTGTAATTTAAAAGAAAATTACAGGAGATTTTAGTGAGTAAAAGTTATGATAAATTTTAAATTAATCATAATTTTGACTTATTTAAAAAGTCTATCATATGAGAGCACCTCCTTTCGTAATCTCATATGATGTAAGTGATCAGAACAGAATTCAAAGTATAAAAGTTTTCTATTCTGATTAAAGTTGATGATAATGAATTAATTAAAGAATTCTTCGATTGCCCTAATTAATTCATAGATGGATTGGAAAAGTTTTACGGCTTTTCCAATTTCATTTAATAAATCACGCAGATGTACTCCTTTGATTAAAAATCACATTATAAAGAAAATTAGAAGAATGACAACAATTTGTTTTAATTTTTTAAAATTTTTGTTATAATAGAGTATCTAAATCTTTAATAAGGTTTTAAATAAATGAATATCCGCAAACAACGTCTAGGGCTTTTTTCAAAGGGAGGCTCAGCTGCTTCCAAAGATATGGCTGAAGGAATGGGCGGTGGAGCTGGGGATAGAGCTGTCAGGGAAGCTCGTCAAAAAGCCAAGGCTGACGCAGAATTAAGAGCTTATCGAGCTCAAACGGCCATTAATGCTTTAGGAACCCGTTCTATATCAGGTGCAATTGGCACAGGAATTTTAAGAGCATTTAAGGAACCGACAGGAAATCGACTTCGTTTAGGAGATGTGCCCATTGTAGCTCCTACCTTACCTGTTGGGCCTTCTTCAGGTTTATCAGGCGAACCAGTAATCCGAGGTGGAGCTGCAGTTACTCCTCCTTTAGCATCTGTTAGTGCGACAGGAGGTGCAAGCGGACAAGCTCCTGTTAGTAGGGCTTCAACTCGCACTATACGTAGTCCTTTAGACGAGTTAAGAATAAGTTTAGGAGAAGAACCCTCACCGACCCCACCAGTTGTTGCATCACGACCACCTCTCTTATCGCATCCTTCTTTGTCGAAAACTCCAAGCCAAGACTTGGAATAACACTTTTTATGAAAGGTCTTCTATTTCTAAAGGTGTATAAATAAAGTCATAATGATATTCAAGGTCTTCAAAGTAATTCTTTTTAATCAGTAAAAATAAATAATTTAATTCTTCACCTGATAATAATTTTGTATTCGCCGCTTTATAGAGCGCCTTTAATTGCCTATCGTAATAAACGTGCTTAACTGTACGTATTTCATTATTTAATTGATTCTTAAATCTTTCTTTATTCGTTTCGTTTTTGGTTAACGAAAGATGATTGTATAATTTTCGTACATCACATTCTGGATTAAGCATCATTTTGTAAAAGGTAGAAATTGGTATGAAATTTAATTGCTCAAGTGTGAGATTGAAAAATGGATTTGATGATGAAAAATCCTCAAGTTCGATTGAATAAATATCCACTATGCCAGCAGGTGCAATAGGACAATAAGTTCCTTTTTTACTTTTTATTTTGTCTAAAAAATACTGTGTATCAGATAAAATACGATTAGATGCTACCTCTATTAATAATTTTAATTGTTTTTCGTAAATAGTTACGTTTTCCAGATTAGTAATGATGCCAATATCGCAGTCCCTAATTGTTGACATCATTTTCCATTTGAATCTTTTTTTTACATGTGGTTTTTCATACATAAAAGAGATTCTATCTATTCTTTCTTCTATAAGCGTGCTGTATGCTTGTTCTAAAGTAACAGAAGGGGTCAATGGCCTACTGCTTACGTCTTCTTTTTCTTCAGTAGCTGCATAGCTTCCAAAGGTTAATCCAATTAATATTATTAAAATTCTTTTCATGACATTATTCCTTCAATTATATGGTGTGGTTCCACCATGTTTCTTATCATTTTACGACGATTTGACATCTTAGAGGTGTCTTTAGCCACCAATCCTAAGGCCATCTTACGAAACCATGCAAAGTTCTGTGCAGTTATATCGTTTCGAATGCGTGATTCATCCTCTCGAAAGGCGACATCCAGCACCCAATGAAGATTATTTTCAATCTGCCAATGGCTTCGAATCCCTCGAGCAATCTTTTCTACTTCTGTATAAGACAATGTAGAAATGAAATATCTGTTTTCGATTCTCTCATCACATTTGTAAGCTACTTTAATGACGGATTTAATATTAGCCCATTTATTAAGGTCTAGAGACCATTCTATTAAATGAGCTGGAAAAGCTTCTACTCTTCTGTTTTCAATACGTCCATGATCTCCGTTAACTTCATGATTAAATATCTGGGACGGAAGTTTTGTATAACATTGTTTGTTATTATCCATATCAAATAAATCAACGATCGGCGTATAAAGGTCTTTCTGGTTACCTTTAACTGCCAAAATATAATCAGCTTTCTTTTCTACAATAACAGCTGCTATTTCTCTCTGACATCCCATAGCATCGATCGTGATAATCGCTCCCTCAATAGCCAATTGCTCTAATAATTGAGGTATGACAGTAATCTCATTTGTCTTACCGTCTACTTTCATTTGTCCCAAAGAAAAGCCATTGGCACAGGAATAAGCGCTTAAGATGTGAAGAGCTTTCTGACCCTTACTGTTTTGATGAGAACCTTTCATAGTCTTGCCATCAATAGCAATAACATTCTCTTTTACATAACCTTTAATGTGCCGAATCCATTCAATAAAGCTTTTTTGTAACTCTAGTGGCTCTAATAAAGACAACACACGATTAATCGTATCATGAGATGGAATACCATTTGGTAGTTTTAGGTATTTCTTAAGCCATTTCTCGTGAAGAGTGCCAAAAAGCTCGATTTCATCGAAAGTTTGAACTCCAGCCATAATAGCAAATAAAGTCAAAGCTATAATATCAATAAGCAAATGCTTCTTCGTACGATCAATACGCGGGTCTTCTATCTGACCGAATGTTTCGATAAAAATATTATTCATTTATTTTATTCAAAAATAAATTCTCTTTCATAAAGGTCTTTAGATGTGTAATAACATTTTTTTGGAAAAATAGAAGGGACAACATTAGGGTTATTCTCAGCAGCCCTAAATAAAGCATAAACATATGCTTCCCTGATAGTCTTTATATCTTTAGAATAGGATTCTAAACTTGGAGAATCTTTGATAAGATAATCTATTAAAAATCTACAACATCGTATATTAACTAAGGTTCGCTGATTTTGTCCAGGTATATGATGATCCCATGTAAGTATATTAGCTAATAAAAGACTTATTTGATATTCTATATTTTGCTTTTCAGCCCTAGCCAAAGAGTTTAATTCATCAGTTAAATTTTCTATATCTAATTGATGCCATTTTTTGGCATTTAATAAAGTTACTTGGTGTGTTATCCAAGCGTAATAGTCTTTATGAATATCCATTATATTTTACTCCTAAGAAGTTCTTTAACTTCTTTTTTCCAAAATCGAGCACGTTTTAAATCATCAATATATTCCATTTCTTCTCTCATACATTTTAAGAACCATATAGTTACAACAATTAATCCAATGATAAATGCCATAATTATAATCATTGATAGATTCTGCATTTTCTTCTCTAATAATAATTAATTTTATTTATAATTAACAAACATTTTAGGATATTTTTTTTTATAGAGTTCTAGTAATTTAGCAGATTCTTCTGCTAATTTCTTTTGATCATTATATATTACTGAATATCGCTGTTCCCAATGATCTTGGGTTTCTTTAGCAAAATCATTTTTAATTAAAGTTACTATAAACATTAAAAAACCTGCTAATGCTCCAAAAAAAGCAAGAGAACCAATAATTAATTGCCAAACATTAAGTATTATTTCTGTTTTTTCCAATTTTTTTGCCATAATTTATACCATTGTCGACATAAAAAAATTGCACTATATATAAAAAGAAAATGTAACATTAAAATCCAAGAGATTGCTTCTAACATTATCATTCTCCGTTTCTGCTGCTTTATATAATATTAAATATATTACAAAAAGTTGAATAATTGCTAAATTTCTCTTTAAAATAAATAAGAAATTCCAAGTCTGAGATTATGAGATATATGACTTCCTACAGTATAAATATCACCATCTGTTTTATTAGATATTTTATTTTTTAATCCGAAAGAACAAACATATTCAATACGACCAGACCAGTTCTTACTAAAAATATGTTCGATACCGATTCCAGGGGCTAATTTAAATTTCCATTCAGATACTGAACTACTATTATTTTCAGAAACAGAAATATTATTCATTTCAATAGAAGTCATTTTATCGCTGAACTTATCTTTACTTATTTCAAATCCAGGTCTTAAATATATCATACAATCTTTATTAATTAATTTTCCAAATCTTGTAGATAAATTTAAAATTATTTCTTTTTTATAGTTAGATTTGAATTTAACTTTCATAGGTAATCTTAATAAAGGATGAACAACAGCTACAGAATGATTTTTCCAATCATTGGCTCTATCATAATAAATCCCAATTTCGCCACCAATATAGAATTCATTATTAAATATTTTTCCATACCCCCCATGAAGACCAAATAATGCACCATATTTAGTGTAATTATTAGAATAAGAAGTGGGCATTATTTTTTTTGCGGTTGTTGTAATAGGTGAAACCTCATATTTAATATCTCGTTTTGTGGCACCTAAGGATGCGCCCAAATAGGCTCCATTGAAAGAAGAAGCCATTGCAGATGTAGAAATAAATAATATTAATAATGTTTTTTTCATTTAAAATCTCCTGATGATAGGGAAGTTAAAGTAAACATTAATTGAATACTTTAACTTATTTTTTTTCTTAACGGGGTTCAGTTACGTCATAACAGACAGATAAAATACCTGATGGATTAATAACAGGTAGGAATGAACACCAAAATTTTCTATCTAAAAGTCCTTGAAATGCATCGGGAATAGTAATATTTCGAGTATAACAACATGCCATATCTGTATATTCTTCTAAAGGAGCCATAGTGAATCCATTCGATGCTAGATTGCATACACCTAAATCTTTATCCCAAAGATTTACCAAATAGGTAACTAAAGAAGAAGACATTTGTTCGAATTTATTTTCACATATTTGAGCAAATACATAAGGCATAGCTGAAGGAGCTGGAGACGGTAAAGGTGACATTGAAGGACATGGGACTATATCTTTATCATAATAATCTTTTGCTCCATTCCATATACTTTCATATACTCCAACAGCTAATCCACTGATAATTATGCTTTTAATC
>JAHFQF010000187.1 GCA_023266435.1 Legionellales bacterium
GCGTTGAGAAAAACGTTTTGAATACATTTGGTTTTTCTATCCTTTCGATTCGATTAATAAGCCGGCTCGACTGAGTTCAGTACAAAATACCCTCTAAAGGTACTGATTGCTGTGCCAATTAACTGTATTGGTTGATCACCACCAGGCCAATGTACGGTAAGATTACCATGATTAAAATCTACTCGCACCGTGCTGCCCAGTTCTTTATTTGAAATCCCGGCGACCACCGCCGCGCAGGCCGCGCTACCACAAGCCAATGTCAGTCCAACGCCGCGCTCATAAGTTTGCATACTGATGTTGTTTTTAGCATTAACTTTAGCAAAGCTGACATTAACACCTTGAGGGAAAAGGGCTGTGTCTTTCTGTAGTTGCTCAGCAATACGAGCAAAGTTACTCTGCTGTAAGGAGGGTACAAAAAAGATGCAGTGAGGGTTGCCAATGGACACTAAAAAAGCACGCCGGTTTTCCTTATCAAAAGGTAATAAATGACCTTGGGGTCCCGCGGAAGGTAATGAGGTCGGAATGTCTGCCGATGCAAAACGCGGGGCCGGCATATTGACTTGAATACGATGTGCATCTAAAAAATCAACCTGCATGAGGTTGTTCTGAGTTTCTAAAAGGCAAGTCTGCCTAAATAATAAATGATTGTCTTTTGCTAGCCTAGCGATACACCGGGCGCCATTACCGCATTGCCCGACCTCTTGGCCATTGGCATTGTACACTCGATATAAGAAATCAGCCTTAGCGTTGCGTGGGGGCTCCAGCGTCAGCACTTGGTCGCAGCCAATGCCAAATTGGCGATTGGCCAGGCGGGTAATAAGTTTTTCGTTTAACTTCATATTTTGCGAAACGAGGTCTAGGGCTACAAAATCGTTGCCTAAGCTCTGCATTTTAGTAAATTTAATTCGTATCGCCATGCCTTTAGCTTACTCCAACCCAAGCTCATGGGCAAAAGCATCGTGTATATTTTCTCTAACGCGAATAAGACGAGCTTGGTTGCCTGACACTAATACCTCAGCTGGGCGAGGATGGCTGTTGTAATGAGAGCTCATGACCATGCCATAAGCGCCAGCTTGCGTGATCAATAACAGATCCCCTGGTGATAATAGCGGTAGCTCTCTAGCAGAAGCCAACACATCCGCTGTTTCACAAATCGGACCGACAACGTCATAGGGCATGGTCGCAGTGTTTTGAGGCTCGCTGACTGGCAAAATGGGATGATAGGCCGTATATAAAGCGGGGCGCAATAAATGATGCATACCAGTATCTACTATAGCGAACTGTTTGGTAGGGGTTGATTTTACATACAAGCAACGTGTCGCCAGGGCGCCAGCTGCCCCCACTAATGATCGGCCTGGCTCTAGATAAAGTTTACAGGGTAGGCCGGACAGTTTGTTTTTAATGGCAGTCATGAATTCAGCAATGCTGGGCACTTGATCGGTGGGTCGATACGGAATACCAAAGCCGCCGCCAATATCTATATGCTGCAGCATAATGCCTTTCTGCGTTAACGTATCCATAAAGGCCAATAAAATGTCTAATGCTGCCTGGTACGGTGTTAACGAAGTAATCTGAGAGCCGAGATGACAGCTGAGCCCCAGTATTTTTAAATAAGGTGACTTCGCGGCGGATTGGTATAAATTTAGCGCTTGTGGCAATGCAATTCCAAATTTATTGTCTTTTAAGCCAGTAGCCATATGTGGATGGGTGTGTGCGTCTACATCTGGATTGATGCGTAATGCAAATGGAGCTTTACATTGTAAATGTTGTGCAATGCGTGTCAGACAGCTAAGCTCTGCCTCAGACTCTACATTAAAGCAGTGGATGCCCAGTTGTAACGCGTGTGCGATTTCTTGCTCTGTTTTGCCGACACCCGCAAAAAGTATGCGATTAGGTGCGATACTAGCGGCTTGCAGACGCGCAAGCTCCCCGCCTGATACAATATCAAAATAAGCGCCTAATGAAGCCAACAGTTTTAAAATACTCAAGTTATGATTGGCTTTCACAGCATAACAAATTTGATGGGACAATGGGTGTAGCGCATTGTCAAATGCAGTGTAAGCCTCAGTAATTGCTTGTTGAGAGTACAGATAAAGTGGTGTGCCCCATTTCTCTACAAGCGTGGTAATTGTGCATTGTTCAATGTGCAATTGGTGATTGTAGTAAGTAAAAAATTTCATGGAGCGTTAGGGGTATCAGAAACAGTATCACTGGGTAAGTAAAGTGGACCACTTTGCCCACAACCTACTAAACTCAAAAAGCACATAAAGCAGATAGCGGCCAGATAACGATTGCGCACGATGGTTCCTTAACAGATTGAGCCTTGGGGTGTTTGCAGATAAGATTGTCATTTTACTGAGCAGAAGTCAAAACGATGTCAACATTAAAATGGATCTCAGCGGGGCCTGGCACTCATCAATGTAAGGGGGTCCTCATTTGGTTGCATGGCTTGGGGGCGGACGGGCATGATTTTGCACCGGTGATTCCCAGCTTACATTTAGATAAAGCTTTGCGGTTGCGCTTTATTTTCCCACACGCGCCTACTATGCCGGTGACGATTAATGGTGGGATGGTCATGCCTGCTTGGTATGACATTATCTCGCCTGCCATACAGCAGCAGCCTGATTGGATAGGTATAGAGCGCTCTGTGGCGCAGATCCATGAGTTGATTGCTGGGCTGGTTGCAGAGGGCGTAGATCCAAGCAATATTTGCATTGCAGGATTTTCGCAAGGTGGGGCAATTGCATTAGTAACAGCACTGACCGCGCAGCGACCCTTGAAAGGCGCAATCATATTATCTAGCTACATGCCTTCTCTTCCGGTGGCGCATCAAAATAAGCAGTTTTCAGCCGACTTCCCTATCTTTATAGGGCATGGTAGTCATGATGATATTGTGCCGATTACGTTAGGGGAGAAGACCCGGGTGCTGGTAGAGCAACAGGGTGCTAAGGTCACGTGGCATGCGTATCCAATGGCGCACCAGGTCTGCGAACCAGAGCTTCAGGCCATCGGGCAATTTTTAAACAACTTATGGTAGTAGATTGACTGATAAAATTGAGAGTGCTATCCTTAGGAAATAAGTTAACAGGGGGTTTTTAATGGCATCATCAGTGTTTACGGCAGACAATGGAAATGATATTCCTGGCATGCTAGACAGACTAATTCAACAAACAGGTGTGACAGGTAATATGTCCGCTGTGATTCGTGTGATCCGTGGGATGCATGGGCAAATTGATGCATTAAAAGAGACCTTACACGCAAATTCTCATGATCCACAGAGGCTTTCTGAGCAAAATGAAATGCAGCACAATGCAGTTTTTCTTGCGGCGCTTTATCAGGAGGCACAGCAGATTGCTGAGCAGGTGCATACGCAGCTGCTTCATCAGAAAAAACGTTTAAGAGCTCAGAAGAGTGCCCACCTGGCAAAACTAGCCAAGCTATTTGCCCTATATTCTGCGTATTTAGCAATAGACTATCAGCGACAAAAAGAAGCCGACGAGAAGTTTCAAGACTATTTGAAAAAAGCTGCAGAAAATACACATATGCCAGTGGTTGCCAAAGCCATGCATGCCATGGCAGAACTCATTGCGCATGTTATGGCAATGAGTGAGCCTAGAGAAAAGGCTGTACAAATTGTTGCCACTACTTTTGTGGTGACAGAAACTGTGAATAATGCAATTAAAATGCTGAGTCACTCTGATGATGCAGAGGTAAGAGCGTTTGCAGAAGGGTTAGAGCAACAGGATGGTCAAGGTAGGGTCGCGTTGATCCGCTTGGTTACTGAGGACGTCTTGACGCGCAATGAGCGTGAAGAAAAATTACGTCGTTTAATGCAACAGGCGAGGGAGCTAGGCACCGAAGAGGCGGCTCCTGTAGTGCTACCTCCTGCGCCGGATTTAAGACCGTCACCATTAGAGTTGCCACGCATGGACATGTTGTTCGAAATTCAATTGATGGGATTATTACGTGAATTACAACCTGCATTGTATGCACAAGATCTTAAAAACCGACTGAAGGTTCAATCAAGATTGTTAGAAGCCATGCATACTGCTCGACCCAGCGAAGGTTTATTTACTCAAATGGAGCAAAATATTGCATCCGTAGGCCAGCAGCTTCTAGCGCGTTTAGA
>JAHFQF010000188.1 GCA_023266435.1 Legionellales bacterium
ATAGTCGCCTGCCAGCAATACATTAGAAATGGGTGTTTGTAGTGTGGGGCGATGTTGCTCCGCAAACAAGGTGGCCTCAAAGGCGCCACGTTTTTCACGAATCAATTTACTGGCGATGGGTGCAGGCAAGTCAGGTAACACGGAACGTAACCAAGGCATTACCATATTTAGGAGGGCAGCTTCATCTTGTAGTAGAGGTTGTGTTTGACTGAAAACCAAAGCGAGCAGATCGGGTTGTTGACAATGTAGACGATTAAAAACCCAAAAAGGCAGTGGTGCTTGAATGTGAAAGAAGGGCAGGGATGTTGTAATAGGTTTAGAAAAACGCAAATACAACGTGCTAATTTGAGCAGGTGCTAAGTGTTTCAGAGATTCACACAGTGTGTGACAGTTCGTGTAAGGTTGTAGTAAGGCACAAGTTTGTTGATAAGGCGTCGCTAAAATAATTTGCTGCGCTGGATAAAAAATTTCTTTAGACCAAACACCGGTACAACGATCCCCTTCGATGCATAGACGTTGTACACGCTGATTGAGATGTACTTTTGCACCCTGACTGATTAAAAAATGGTGCGCGGGCTCAGGTAGCAACTTACTTAAGTTCTGGCTTGGGATCCAATAATCGCTAGCACTCAAATCCGAGCCAAATGCTTGGTGCATGACTTGGTGAAATACAGGCATTGCAGCAGACTCTACCGGTGTAGTCAGTGCTGCTTCACAGAGTGGTTGCCAAAAATGTTGGATTAATTTAGGGGATTGCCGAAATTTTTTTAAAAATTGCAGTACGGTAGTTTGATGTTGTGAGTGTGGTAGAGGTTTTCTCAGTGTGTTGAGCGCCCATAACAAAGAGATTTTTTCTCGTAGCTGTAGCCCTTTCAGAGAGAGCCAAGGCAGCTTTTTAAGCATGGACAATGCAAAATGAATGCGCTCTGTGGCGCCATGACTTTGCCATTGAAAGGGCATGGTATGAAAGAATTGATTGACAGATAGGCCGATGTTTTTTAAAAGGCTATAGGTATGATGGTAAGCACCTAAAAACAAATGTTGTCCATTATCAATGCAGTCCTCTTGCCAATACACAGCACGTGCTCGACCACCCAATTGGGGAGCTGCTTCTAATAAGGTGACGTCCGTGTATGGTGCTAATTGGCAGGCAGCCGCTAAACCAGACCAGCCACCTCCAATGATCACCACCTTTGCAAGAGGGCTGTTGGAAGGTTTTCTATTCATTCA
Organism: Legionellales bacterium; assembly: GCA_023266435.1. Taxonomy (GTDB): domain Bacteria; phylum Pseudomonadota; class Gammaproteobacteria; order Berkiellales; family Berkiellaceae; genus JAHFQF01. The sequence goes on from JAHFQF010000188.1 coordinate 1,231, forward strand.
GTAAAAAGCGCTGTTTATAGGAGGCGACTTTTTCTTGTTGATGCGTGCGCCAAGCAATCCAGAATTTGCGAATAGGCGTGAGACTATAACGCTGGTGCAAGACTTGGAAATTATCTTGTGCCATCTCATCTAGTAAGGTGAAGTATACTTTAGCCATGATAATGCCACTCTTTTGATGAGTGCGATCAAGCGCTGGTAAAACAGATAAAGCGTCTTGATAATATTGCCGAGCGCGCTTGGCTTGAAAATGTAATAGCTGTGTTAGAGCAGGATTGTTTTTTTTGTCTAACAAATCTTGTGGCGTAATGCCAAATTGTGCTAACTCGGTTTGCGGAAGATACAGACGACCACGACTGAGATCCTCTCCCAGATCGCGAATGATATTGACCAACTGTAAGGCTACCCCTAAATTTTTGGCATACAAGATAGTTCTAGCATCTTGAAACCCAAATACGTGGGCAGACAAAATACCGACTACACCAGCAACGTGATAACAATATACTTTTAAATCATCAAAGGTAGCATATTGTGTGCCAACCAAATCCATCTGCATACCCTGTAAAATTTCCTCGAACCAGCGCTGTTGCCAGTGAAACTGAGCGATAAATGGTGCTAACGCCTGGGTAATGGGATGTTGTGGGGTACCTTGGAACAAACGCTCGATTTCTGAGAACCACCACTTAAGCTGCACGTGGGCGACTTCGGGGTCTTTTGTGTCATCTACGATATCATCTACTTGACGGCAAAAGGCATAGAGTGCAGTCATTGCCCGTTTTTTGTTGCTTGGTAAAAATAGAAAACTGTAATAAAAACTGGAGCCACTTTGGACCGCTTTTTGTTGGCAATATTCATCGGGTGTCATATTGAACGGTTACCCTTTTAAAGAAACATAACTGGCTTTTGAACAGATGATTAGCCAATCATACCATGCAAGCCTGGGGCAAAAAAGCGGATTGGTTCGCTTTTGTAGTTTTTTTAGCACAGTGAGTCCCGCTTGTATCGTAAAAGAGACTTGCCATTTCAGGCCCCCTGATAAGGCATGGCACAGTGGCATACTTTTTTGCAGTAATTGCGCTGCGCGTTGGTGTTGAAAATCAAGTAATTTTTCTAAATTTTCGCGCTGTGCGCCAGTTTGTAGAGCCTGCTCAGGGACTTGATAGGCGTGTAAATCGCGCTGTGGTAAGTAAATACGATCCCGATCACAGTAATCACTCTGTATGTCCTGCAAGAAATTAATCAATTGTAAACTGGTGCACAATGCGTGACTGTAGCGTAAATTTCTAGGGGTTGCTTGACGTGTTAGCTCCAGCAACAGGGTGCCGATCGGATTAGCGGAGTAATGACAGTAGCGCAACACGGCTTTAAAAGTGGAGTAGCGTTTGACTTGCACGTCTTGTTTAAAGGCTGTAATGAGGTTAAAAAAGGGAGCATAGCTGAGTTGATGTTCAGTGATCGCTGCACCAAGGCTTTTAAAAAAAGGCTGACTGACCGGGGTGCTTGCTTGTAGCTGACGTAAATACACGTTGAACTGCTCTAACAATGCTAAGCGGGTGTCATCTGGCATATCGCCCTCATCGGCGATGTCATCCGCAGTACGTGCAAAGGCATAAATTAAGGTGACGACTTTGCGTAATCTGCGTGGTAAGAAATAGCTGGCTGTAGGAAAATTTTCATAATGCTGGTTTGCAAGCATTGCTGCAGCGTCAGAGGACAGTGTCGCTGCAGTGAGCGTTGGGAGTTTATTTTGAGTCATTATGTTGTTGTAAACAGGGCCAAATTTCATGGGGTTGATTGACCACATAATGTGCTTGCCAATGATACGGGTTATCTTGAGGTGTCAGATAACCATAAGCAGCCGCTATGGTCGTCATATTAGCAGCCAATCCAGCTTCAATGTCACGCAAATGATCACCCACATAGACACAGTGAGTCGGGTCCAGACCTAATTGCGCAGCAGCATGTAAGAGTGGTAAGGGAGAGGGTTTTCTGAAGGGCAAAGTATCGCCAGAGATGACGCAGCTGATACGCTGATCGAGTCCTTGTAGTTGCAGCAATGGTGTGGTTAACCAACCTGGTTTATTGGTCACAATCCCCCAGGGCCCACGCGTTTTTTCCCATTCTGAGAGGAGGGCTAAAATACCCGGAAACGGTTTTGTGTGCACGGATAAACACTCTTGATAATACTTTAAAAATTGGGTTTTGTGTGTTTCATAGTCCCGTGAGTCTGGTGTAATCCCAAGACCCACAGCCAGCATACCTTGACTGCCATCTGAGACTCTAGGACGAATTTCAGAAAAGGCTAAAGGTGGCAGAGCTTGATCCTGACGTAGACGATTAATTGCAATGGCAAAGTCAGGCGCAGTATCCAATAAAGTGCCATCGAGATCGAGCAATAATGCGTGAGGTTTTTTATTCAAGTGATTCAATCGTAGTATCCTTTACAACGTTAATTAGACCTCTGAGTCAGAGGTTCGTGCTTTGACAGCATAAAGCAAATAATTGACTTGTACATCCGTGCTTAAATGGAATTTCTTGAGTAGGAAATCATAGCCCATGCCTTGAATTTTTTCAGCGTGTAACCCTGCTTGTCTACAGACCGATATGACTTCACTGGGTTTTAAGAAATGCGCATAATCATGTGTGCCTTTGGGCAACCATTTGAGTATATATTCAGCCCCCACAATGGCATGTAGAAAACTTTTGGGGGTGCGATTCAGCGTGGATAGGAAAAAAGCGCCACCGGGTTTTAGGAGTGATGTGCAGGCTTGGATCAGTGAAGTTGGGTTAGGAACGTGCTCAATCAACTCCATGCAAGTCACTACGTCATAGGTGCCGGCATGCTTTTGCGCCCATTCTTCAGCTGTGATACA